>JAKBAL010000293.1 GCA_021809225.1 Pseudomonadota bacterium
TTTTCAAGTCGCCCTATTAGTCTTCGGCATATTTGTTCTCAAAGGTTTTTCAAGTTTTGGAGAAGCAGTGAGCTTGATTTATGTGGGGCAAAAAATTATTGGGGATATTCAAAGGCGGCTTTTTGATCACTTTATTGGCGCTGATCTTGCCTATTTTCATGCCCGTTCGAGCGGCGAACTCGTGTCAAGAGTCACTAATGATGTTAATCTTATGCGAAATGCGGTGACGACAGCCTTAACAGGCATGGGAAAAGATTCCCTTTCCTTGCTTTTTTTGATTGGACTTATGTTTTATCAAGATTGGTTGCTCGCTTCTTTGGCTTTTTTTATCTTTCCCTTAGCTCTTCTTCCCATTGTGAAAATAGGTCAAAAGATGAGAAAAGTTTCCTTTAATACACAAGAGGAAATGAGCGTATTTACGATTCTTCTGCATCAGGTTTTTCAAGGCATGCGGATTGTCAAATCTTATGCTATGGAAAACTACGAACAAACACGTGCCCATCGTCTTATTAATAATTTGAGTCGCCTGAATATAAAGGGGGGTCGTGTCCGCTCTGCTTCTCACCCAATCATGGAAACGTTAGGGGGCATTGCCATTGTGATCGTCATTCTGTATGGAGGAGCCCAAGTCATTGCTGGGAATCGCACCACAGGAACTTTTATTTCATTTATTACGGCTCTTTTGCTCGCTTATGAACCCTTAAAGCGCCTCGCTAATCTGAATGCAAATTTACAAGAAGGTTTGGCTGCCGCTTGGCGCGTTTTTCAGGCTATTGATTTAAAACCTACCGTGGTAAATGCCCCCAAAGCCCAACACCTTAAAATTACTAAGGGTCAAATTATATTTAATCAAGTAGGGTTTTCCTACCCCAATGGAAAAAGGGCTCTTCAGAACATTTCATTAGACATCTTACCCACTCAACGTGTCGCTCTTGTTGGACCGAGTGGATCTGGAAAATCAACCCTTTTGAACCTGATTCCTCGTTTTTATGATGTCACGGAAGGGGCAATTTTGATAGATGGTATTGATCTTCGAAAAGTGACTCTCGATTCGTTACGATCTCAAATTGCTCTTGTCAGTCAAGAAGTTATATTATTTGATGATACGGTAAAAGCAAACATTGCCTATGGACGCCTGGGATCTTCTGAGAAAGATATCTTCCATGCAGCTAAGGCTGCGGGTGCCCATGACTTTATTATGCAGCTTCCAGAAGGATATGATACCTTGGTAGGAGAACAAGGCATACGCCTTTCAGGAGGTCAACGACAGCGTCTTTCCATTGCACGAGCCATGCTTAAAAACGCGCCTATTCTTTTATTGGATGAAGCCACGTCTTCCCTTGATACAGAATCTGAAAGACACGTCCAAACAGCCCTCAATCGGCTTATGGACGGACGAACATCCGTTGTTGTCGCTCACAGATTGTCTACGGTAATCGATGCAGATTCAATTTATGTGATCGAAGAGGGAGGAGTCACAGAAAAAGGAACGCATCAACAACTTCTTGAAAATAACAAGACTTATGCACGTCTCGTAGAACTTCAATTTGCTTCAGACACCCTATCGTTGGCCTCTTAAAGGAGAGCTTCATGAGTTTTTTTAAGAAAATTCGACGATCATCCCTGGCAAGGCGTCTAGCAGGTTTTTGTATCGCCCACTATGTAAGATTCGTTTGGCTAACGGGAAAATGGAAGCATATAGGAAAAGAGTATCCTGATCCTTACTGGTGTCAAAATAAGCCCGTAATTGCTTGTTTTTGGCATGGTCGCCTTTTGATGATGTTTAAAGCGTGGTTTGGATTTCACAAATTACATATGCTTATTTCAAGCCATCCTGATGGTGAAATTATCGCACGAACTACACAAAATTTTGGGTATGGATGGGTTGCGGGATCTTCGACGCGGGGAGGACGAAAAGCTCTTTTGAATATTGTGAAAACCTTAAAAAGAGGAGAATCGGCGGGAATTACTCCCGATGGACCTCGAGGACCGCGATATTATGCAAGTCTTGGTGTTATTCAAATGGCACGTTTGGGCGGAGCAGGAATCATGCCCATTTCTTATTCATCAACCCGAGGCTTCTCGATGAAAAGCTGGGATCGATTTTTTCTCCCTCTCCCCTTTGGAAAAGGTGTCATTATGTATGGTCCAATGATTGAAGTTGCAGGTTCCCCTAAATCAGATGAGCAATTGCGGCAAGAACTCGAGAATTCCTTAAAAGATCTTACACGAAAAGCAGATCTTTATTGTGGGCGTGAAATTGAAAAGGGCCTTTTAACATGAGCCTCCTACGCAGTGGATATTATTGTTGTTCTTGGCTTGGTGCACCTTTTGTATTGGGCTATTTAAGATGGCGAGCATACAAAGGGTATGAAGATAAAAGCCGACTTAAAGAACGCATTGGTATAGCAAGTTTACCTCGTCCTGAAAAACCCCTTCTTTGGGTCAATGCTGTGAGTGTGGGCGAAGCGGTTGCAGCCTTAACCATTATTAAAACAATTTTAAAAAAATATCCTGACGTTCATGTTTTATTAACAACAACGACTGTCTCATCAGCAAAAGTTATTGGAAAAAGACTTTCTAAAAACATAATCCATCAGTTTTGTCCTGTAGACACACCTCAAGCTGTACAAAGATTTTTAGACCACTGGCAACCTGATCTTGCTATTTGGATTGAATCGGAACTTTGGCCTAATCTTATCTATGAAACGCAAGAAAAAGGAATTCCAACGATACTTTTAAATGGTCGAATGTCATTCAAGAGTTTTGCAAATTGGCAAAATCTTAAAAGTGTCATTTCACCTCTTCTCTCTCGTCTTGACTTATGTGGCGTTCAGTCAGAAAAACAAGCCTCTTTTTTCAAAGCATTAGGCGCAACAACAGTTTCTGTCATGGGAAATGTCAAATTGATGATGGACCCTTTAGAGATAGATTTAAAAAAATATCAAGCTCTTCAAAAAGAAGTGGGGAATCGCCCTCTTTGGTTGGCCGCAAGTACTCACCCCGGAGAGGACGAAATAGTCCTTAGAGCACATAAAATGCTTAAAAAAGACTATCCTGATTTGTTAACAATTCTTGTCCCGCGTCATATTGAAAGAGCATCTTCTCTTCAACACCTAATTTTGAAAGAAGGACTCTCTTCAGCTCTTCGGACCGAAGAAAAACCTCTCAAAGAGGTTGAAATTTATATCGGAAATACATTAGGAGAAATGGGGCTTTTTTATGCTCTTTCACCAATCGTCTTGATGGGAGCCACTTTTGTGCCAAAAGGAGGGCATAACCCTATTGAAGCTGCTCAATTAAGCACGTATGTCCTTCATGGACCACATACTTTTAAGAACCCACAACTCTATGAATCTCTTGCTGCACTAGGATTAAGCACGTGTCTTCAGGAAGAAGGAAAACTTTCCTCTTTAGTCCATCCTTGGTTACAAAAACAAAAAGAAAGTTATGAAGAACCGCTTATTCTTAAGTCCTACAGGGAAGAAGGCCTTCAGCGTTTAATCAAGCTTCTAACTCCCTACCTTAAAACCCTAAGGAAAAATGAAGAATGAAGGCTCCTTTTTTTTGGTATCAATCTCCTGGCCTTTTTTCTACTCTCCTGCAGCCTTTGGGTTGGATATATGGGAAAGGAGGAAAAATTTTGCGTACACTCAAAAAACCTCAACGCTTCTCAATCCCCATTTTAAGTGTCGGAAATGTTGTCTGTGGAGGAGCAGGAAAAACACCCACAGCAATTGCTCTTG
>JAKBAL010000294.1 GCA_021809225.1 Pseudomonadota bacterium
TCAAAAATTTCGTCTTGAAAACCCACAGAGGAGGGTAAGGTACCTAACACAGTGTAGGCTTTAGTTTTTTGATTGTAGATTCTTACCACTGGGCCGTTCTTTTTTGTCCGATGCCTAACAATCAGCCTATACGTATCCTCTTGCATCTCGCTGTTAGACAATTTTATAGAGATGGCCGAGTGCTTACTCGTAGCCTTTTCATTTGTCCCTGTTGTCCGAAAGGTGAGAGGGGGAGCAAGTTCAAGCTCTGGTCTTGGCAGCGAAGAGGAAGGGCTATAAGGAAAAGATAGCCCTGAAGATGGAGGAGCTGTTGTTTCAGGTAAGAGAGCTGCAAGCCATGATTGTAAGTCCCTAAGACCATCTATTTTTGTCGCTTGTAATCTGGCGAAATCGTCATCATTTAAGATAGTATGAAATGTAACAGCTGCTCTTTCTGTGCCTGGGATAGAGACCGTTGAGACAAAAAAGCTTGTTTTGTTGTCTTGCAGCCCAGCAATCTTAGGAAAGTCAGGACCAGAAGAGATGATCATCGTGTTTCCCTTTGGGTTTTCACTCGAAACGCTATTATGGACAGAGATCGTTCCTTTGCCATTCGGGGCCCCAACAAGTTTGACTTCGTTGTTGGGGGAGAGTATGGCTACCTGAATTGTTTTATTGTCACCAAAGCTGTCCTCCCTTGTATAATCCACATTTGGAAAAACCCAGGATTGAGGTCTCAAAAGTCTATCGGTTTCGAACCAGGGATCATTTTGTATAACATAAAAATAATCAGCCTTGTTAGGATCTATTCCTGATTTTTTTAGAGTTTCTTGAGCTTCCAAAAGAAAAGGAAAGAGAGAAGAATTTAAGTCCTCTGCTTGTAGGGAAGCAGCGTGAGAAAAAGTAGGGACTCCATGGTGTAGTCTAGGATGTTCATCAAGATCATAAGGATGGATGGCAGGAGCTTGTGGCATATGAGCGTTATAGAGTTCACTGTCTCCAATGTTGTATCTGTTGAGCGTATAGGGATGTGCTTTAAAATCGCTGTCAAGTCTGTCCACATTTGTGCGAGAAAATGGTTTTGATAAAGAGACAAATTGTAGAGCACGCTCTAGTAGGACAATCTCTCTAGCTTCATGGGAAGCTGTTTGATAAATACCTTCTCCTTTTTCAATCATGTTTATTTCATTCAAGGCAAATCTTTGACGTGCGCCTATATCCTCGAGGGGACAGAGAGGACTTACGTGAGCACCTCGCGTTGCAAAGAAGGCAGCTTGTGAGGGAGAATCACCACCAAAGAAAAAGCCTCCTCTTAGCTGTAATATGTTTGTTGTTTCAATCGGTGTATAAACATCCAAATTTAAGCCAAAGAGCAGGCATGCAAGGCCAAAACTGCCGATATTGTTTAGACCAGGATCAGGCAAAGAAAGCATGGTTTTCGTTTGAGCAAAACCAGTGAGCATCTCCTCCATAATTTTTGGATTGTTAGCTATTTGTTGTATTGTCGCTTGAGGATTGTTAAAATCAATGTCATCCTTAGCGGCAAACAATTTAATTTCTTCTCCTTCAAACTCTAAAGGGGCGGCGTGCTCAAAACTCATTTTGTAAAAGTAAAGCTGGGTATAAAGTTCAGCTGCAAATTCTTGGGTTACTTGTTGTCGCGAAACGTTGATGTTGTTTCCCTCAACAGCGGTTTTTAACTGCTCTGCAAATGCTTTTCTTGATATTTCTTTATCAGGAAATAACAGGCTTAATGTATGGATAAAGCATGTTCCATCTCCTGGAACTTCGCCTTTAATTACGGGCTTGCCATTAAGTACAAAGAGTCTAGGTGAGTCCTCAATATCTAGCCCTTGTCTTATCTTCGTAATATCTTCCTCCGCTTGGAGTGGGAAGAAAGGAGACGGCTGAATAGAAGTAGAGGGATCATCTGGTTTGCTTCTAGAAGAGGATGCTACTTTCCCGTGAGAAGATGACATCATTAAGTGTTTCCTATTTTCCTGCTCTTCATTCATAGCTAAAACAGCGGGAAGAAATAAAAGGGTCAGTGCCGTTGAATTTCGTAGAAGCCTGAAAAAACTATTTGTAAAAGTACTCATAGAACCATCTCTAAATATTAAACAATAATATATATATTTTTTATTGTATTCCTTTTTTGTTCAAATTACAAGACAGATAAACAAAAATTTCTTAAATTCAATGGATGATTTAAGTTCTCATGTCAATAACACATGCTTAGCTGAAAAGTATCTGTGACATTACAAAGTAAATTGATCTAGGACTGGGTTTGCTAAAGCAATGATTACCAAAGAAACAAAAAAAGAAGCGCAAAGATTCGCTGATAACGCTATTGAGAAAAATTCCATGATAAATACTGATGAGAGCTCAAGCTTAATCGATTTGGAAAATGTGGATGTCGATTATCAAGTGATAAGTTCAAATAAAGAGAGGATGGATCATTGGTTACCATGGGCTCACAAGTTCATTTCTAATGCAAAGTCTTGGGTAGTTGGAACGCACCATGGAATTGAGTCAAAATATTTGAGCCAATATCTGGCAGAATACACATTTAGGTGTCATGATTCAGACTCTTTTTTTTAGAGTGTTGTGGGTTTGTTTTCATGCGAAGTCTATAGCATCACAGGTGCTTTTTAGATAAGCATGGAATAGCGCATTGACTTTTTCTCAAAGATGTGCGTGAATTAAAGCTTGTTTTATTATGGAGGGGGCCATGGCCTATTTGCGATTTATAAGCGGGAACACAAAGACAAGACTTTTGAACCCACTGATAAATAGGACCGTACCATGTCGAATGCGAAACACTTAAAGACTATTCTAAGTACTCTTTTTCTTGCCTTCTCCCTCATCTCTCATTCTCTTGCTGATTCTTCCCTCAAGCATATTGCCATCACTCAGTTTGTTGAACATGTGGCTGCGGATGCTGTTCGCCAAGGCCTTTTGACGGAACTGGTGCAAAAAGGTTATCGCGAAGGCGACAACCTTAAAGTTAGTTTTGAAAATGCACAGGGTAGTGCTGCAACAGCTGGACAAATTGCCCATAAGCTTGTGGGGCTTAAGCCGGATGTCATTGTTGCCATTACAACTCCTTCCGCTCAAGCTGTGGTGAAGGTTGCCGGAAAAGATAGCTTTCCCATAGTCTTTAGTGCGGTGACGGATCCTGTAGGAGCCGGCCTTGTGTCTTCCCTGGACAATCATAAGGGAAAAGTGACAGGTGTTATGGACGCCCCGCCTATTAAGGAACAAATGGCCTTTATTAAGACCCTTTTGCCCACTGCTAAGACCATGGGTATTCTTTATAATCCGGGTGATAATGGATCTGTTGCATCTTTGGAAACGATACGTAAAGAGGCAAAGGTTCAAGGATTCACTCTTGTCGAATCTCCCTGTATAAAATCGGCGGATGTGCAAACGGCGGTGTTGCAGCTTGTGGGAAAAGTAGATGCTATTTATGTGCCTCTGGATAATATGATTGTTTCAGCTATGAAATCGGTGGCTTCTGTTGCGCTTAAACATAATTTGCCTCTTTTTTCTGCGGACACTGGATCCGTTGAGTCAGGTGCTTTAGCTTGCTTAGGCTATAGCTACATGCAGACAGGGCACAAGACGGGGGAAATTGTCAGTGAAATCCTTAAAGGCAAAGATCCAGCTGAAATTGCCGTTGCATCTCCCGGTACAATGGATATATTTATCAATCGACACGCGCTTGAGAAGTTAAAGATT
>JAKBAL010000295.1 GCA_021809225.1 Pseudomonadota bacterium
AAATAGTTATAAATGTCTAAAAAAAGGTGGAAAATTTTTAATATGCAGTTTAGATTTTGCGAGCGCTTCGTCTCACCCAGAAGTCCTTGATATATTAAAATTTCCTACAAAACCTTTAACTGAAGATAACAAGTTTGTTGATGGTTGTCCTGTGGAAATACGCATCAGAGAGGATTGTGTTGTCACATCTTATCAAAGAGATTTCAGTACCTTAAAAAAATTAATGGAAGCAGCTGGTTTTAAAGATGTAAAGAAATGTGATTTATTTTTAGATGAAATTGCTTTACAAGCTTTTAATGAAAAAGAATTAGATAATATAAAAAAGTCTAATATACTTTTATTGATAGAAGCTTATAAGTAAAAAATTTTAAGCTATTTGCAAAATTCTCAAAAAGTAGACGAAAGTGATAAGAAAAGAGTTACATTTCTGTTCAAGAAAAAGAAGCCTACTCTTTCAGAGTATCAGATACGATCCTAATTCTCTCAACCTTTTGTATTGGGAAAAAGATCAATCAAGTGTCCTCTGAGTCAGAAAAACATCAGAGGAGAATAGGTGAAAAAATCGATCGTCTGTATGCTGACCCTACCATAAAGACGCTTGCGAGACCTTTCTACTTTTTGCCCAAGGACCTCTCAAAAAGTTTTCCTATAGATAGAGTAACAGCGCTAACATTTTTCCTCAAAATAAAATTCATCGCTGTTTAAAAACGTATAGATTTTCTACTGGAAATTCTAATTATACAATAAGACAATGAAATAAAACATTTTTATGATTCATCGTGACTTCCTTCTGTACGTCACTCATTTTTAAAGAATTGACTTTTGAAAAAAAATGGTCTCTACTCAAAGCGAAAGTATATGTTTAAGTGTGTTTAAAATCCTTTCTTAAGGGTTATTCCATGGAATAGGCCCAACTTAAAAGGTCTCTTTATGGTGAAAACATTTATCCAAACTATTGAAACGCACGACTGGCTTCGTCAGTTGCGACAAATTTTAGCTACCGCCCTTATCTTCTCAATGTTAGCGCTGGATATCGCTAAGGCGATGGAAGATGATACAGATACGAAAGTCGTTCACAGTGTTCCTTTAATCCTTCAAGCTCCGAGTAAAGTTGGAATCATTGTTAGCTCGGAAGATCAAAAGCCTCTGAACGTTTCTATGGTTTCTCTCCCTCTTTCGAATGACGTTGAAACCCACATCATTCAATTCGCCAGTCATAGTTCTGGGTCTGACGGAGATCAAGATAAAGACACCTCTTTCGGATCAATAGACTCATCATCTCCGGGCTCATCCCCTGAAAAGCTGCAGCAGAGCTCTGCCATTATTCCTTTCAAACCTTTTTCAATCATTCCTTTAACGCCGCTAAAGATTCATCCCAACTCTTCTTCACTCCCTGATCTACCGATAAGCACAGGAAGCTCTCTTGAGTCGAGCCTTAAAGATAGATCACCTCTATTGTCTATTCACTCAGACCCAACCAGCAGTCAAAAAACCGTAGGTACAAGTGTTCTGGGTTTCTCACATCCCTTAGAAGAAGGTGATGATAAAGATGAGCGGTCTTCTCTTTTAGAAAAACAGAAGTACCAGAGTCCTAAGCAACACTATGGGAGTACTGTCACAAGAAAAGGTGGCCCATTCCCTGATGTTCTTTCTTTTTATCCCCAGCTGCAAATAAGTCAGGGTGAGATCACAAATCTAGATCCAAAACCTCTTCTTAGTCCTCAAAGCTCAAGAAGTACAAGGCCTCTTTCTTTGTCTCATTCAACTTCCTTAGAAGTTGAGCAAGAGAGACAGCGTCTTAAAGACTTTCTTATCGGAGAAGATTCCTCAACAGGTCTTTTTTCTGATTCAAATGAGCTGGGAAGTTCAAATATTCCTCCCATAGTGTCGTATAACTTACCATCAAGAAGCTCATCCCAAATTTTCGTTATCAAGGAAAGATCATCGCTTTTAAGGAGTCAGCCAAGTATACAATGTGATGATCATGATACTGGTCGAAGCGAAGATGATGAAGTTTCTATAGAAATTGGACATCCGAGAAATCCTAATGATCCTTTACAGTTAGTACCCTTAGAGCATGCCCCGCTGTACAAAATTTGCTGTGGATGCTCTTCTCATCGACCCTTTTGTCATCAACATACCGAATATACGCTTCCAAATCTAGGCCAACACCTTGAGGCATTTTCTCAGCTAGTCGCTCTCCTCAGACAAGGTCATAACCCACAAGTGAGAGGAGACGAAGGTTCTGACAGTTCCAACAGTAGCTTTGAAATTGATGATAGTGGAGGAAGCTCTTCCCCTCATCATGGAACTCCTCCAGAAGCCAACCGAGAGGCCGGGATCCTTCTGGAAGATACAGATGAGGAGAGTGTTTCGTCTGATGATACGACTAACCTCCTTCGCGGGTTAGAGGGACCACGAGAGGAGCAGAGGCTAGATCTCCTCCTCTCCCCTTTTTCACAACCCCCGCCCCCTTTGGTTGACCAAGACTTGGAGAGAGGGGGAGGAGTCTCTGCTTCTCAGGTAGAGTCCTTTTGGGAGAACTTTCAAAAGCTTCCTTCTGCTGCAAAGGCTAAGCTCAAAGAGTTTATGCATCAAACCTTTGATGACAAAAGCACATGGAAGCAACGAATAGGGAAGTGGGCTATTGGTCCTTTTGTTGGTATACCATTGGCGTATGCAATGGGAACCGTGTACATAGCTAGTTTTTTTTATATATTAGATAATTATAACGGAAAGGGTGCTGGTTTTATTGATGATGTAATCGATGGTAATTTATCTTACGCTATAATAAATTATATCTCATTTAGTCTTCTTCCTGATGCAGTATCGCGTAATTCTCATTTATGGAAAAAAGCAATTGGCTATCTTTCGAGTGAAAATATAGAAAAGCTGCGTCTTTCTATCACAGCGTTTCTTTCTATTTTCCCCTCTCTTATTGAGCCTATGTATCTTGTCGAAGCTGAGTTAAGGGGTATCGAGGCAGAAAACCTTCATGGACTAGATAATCAATTCGCCATAGCCATGATGGTACTTTGTCCCTTCCTATTCACAGATAGTATGGCTTCTAACATGGATATATTGTGGTCGGCCTGGCCTGGTATAAGAGAAAGTCTTGGGGAAATTCAGTCCACTCTCTCTCATTATTTGTGTCGGAAAGCGATTGGTTTTCGACCAACATCAGAGGCCATGCTTATTAAAGAAGGTTTTGACAAAAGACTTAAAAACCTTGCGCACTTCTTTTCCCAAGCCTTAGATGAAGACATAGAAGCCATTTATGCACAAGTTTTTCAAGAGTCTGAGCCAACACGCACAAACGAAAATCCAGATGTCAGTGCAGCTCAACAAGCTATTTTAGCTGTCAGCCGTCTTCTTTCCTTAGGGGAGAAAGTTATTAAAGACCCAAAACCGCCGACTTCTCTCTCTGAAATGGGTTTTGACATCTTCAAAAAAATATGCATCGTGACAGGATCTCCTATCCGATTTCTTGTTCTTCAAGATATTTTTGCCACGATGGGAAGTTTAGTCCTTTCAAAGGGGGCGGCGCAGAGTTTCGGATGGGGATTGGCGCCCGTTGGCTTCGCGGTGCAAACCATCCTCGAATGGAAAGCAATGGGCAATGCCTACGAGCGCTTTATTCGCCGACAAGAGCCTCAGGAACACACGAGTCATCCCACAGTAAGGGGACACGTCAATCGATTTGCAGTCGCTC
>JAKBAL010000296.1 GCA_021809225.1 Pseudomonadota bacterium
TTTCTTTTTTTATACTTATGCTTCTTAAGTAATCTTTTGACAATTCTTCGACCGACTACAATGCCCTGTATTTGCAACTTTTCCATGATCTCTGTGCAGCTTAAATCCGTCCAGATAACTTCTTCTTTTTGAGGGTCACCAGCCGTGTGATTCTTCAATATTGTCAAAAAATTTTCTTCGACTTTTGGATTTTTCGCTAGAGTTTGTTTTCTGCCTCCCCCGAGGTCTCTTATTCTTTTTTTTTAAGTTCTCCCTCATTTTTAAGGTCAGATAAGCCTTGTTGTATCGTTTTGATGTTACAACCCAAAAGATTGCATGTGTATTGTTTGCCACCATGAGGAAGTTTTAGAGCCTCAATGGCTGCATAACGACGCTTATCTTTTTCAGACAAGCTATCGTAAAAGTTTTGCATCCCTTCTTCTACAGTTTTTTTATGTAGCTTAGTGGGATAGGGTTAACACCCCCGTCTTTAGACGGACACTTTAGTATTTGTTTTTTTCTTGTTTTGTTGAGTAAGCATGTTGTTTTTCTCCAAGAATTGAGAAAGTGAGTGGTGACTTCCTTTGCTTTCAAGCCTTAATCTGCTTTGCAAGCGTTGACCAAACTACCTGCTTTAGCGGGTAGTAATTGATATGGCATGATCACCCCGTTCTTTAGAATGTACCATATCCGAATATACTAAAAACGGGAAGTTATTTTGCCTGCTTTCCTAAGGAAGATTGGGAAGGAGCATCTAAAGAGATGCTTGAAAGTCTTTGGGCAAAGCAAGTTGGAAACCGAGCCGTTCGACTAGCTTCCGTTATGCAGACAGGAGCTGAGGCACATTCAGACTTAAAGAAACAAGTAGCCTAGGCGCCAGAATCTCGACCTTCTTCTCCGGATTCACATAAGACTCTCGTCTCTAAGCCAGTCCGAACGATACCCTTGCATGCGAGTCGGTATCCAAAGTGGACGAATACACGATAGTTTATCTCTCTCACCTCTTCCTTCTTCTCGATGTCGGTTTTTGCGAAAGAGAAATGACCTGTTCATGGTGGGCGCAGTCCCTTCTTTTGAATCCATATGCAATTTAGAAACTCTGATTTTTTCAGATAAGCATGTTAATTTTTTAAAAGAGTAAGAGACTTTTTTGCTCCACCTTATATTATAAGAAGCGGAACATGAGAGAGCATTCATTTTTCAAAGAGAGATACTCAAAAATCATCATTGATTCATAAATCTCATGTTAATTCCTTATTATGTTGAGATGCTCTAAACTTAAATGTAAATGCTGTCAAAAAATATTTGCCCTTTTCATTTGATCAGGTTTTTGAGTTCTTTTTTTCTTTTCTGATTGAAAATGAGGCTCATGATGGGCCTCATTTTCATGCTCATTAAAACTATTCTCAAGATTTCAGCAGCCGCTCTCCGATGGTATGCCATCTCTCAACATTATCCTCATCGAAGGTATTTTTCTCAAGACAAGACGTTAAAAAGCCCAACAGCTTCGCTGCTTTGTCGCGGTTTTCGTAAGATTGAAGGTCACTCCCGGGTGCAATGAGAAACGCATCCAGTAATCCTGATTTTTGAAGTATTCCCCCAGCTTGGATGAGCTGGTGAACCCGGCTTTTACGGTGGGATTGTTGCTCAGTTTTCATTTGACTCACCACCCGATTTAGGTTGTTTTTGAGACGAGCGATCAGTTGTTTGAGGGACTGCATCGAGCGTGAAAGGAGAGAAGCTTGTTGATTTTGACTGACGCAGAAATCGCATTCCGGCGGCATTCCAATCCTCCACGATAAGATCTTTGGTGGTGATTTTGTTTTGGATAAAGAGGAAGGCTCCCATCAAGATGGAGTCATCAAGCTGAGTCAGGTCGACCCATGATAGTAGGTGGACAATGTCCTCTTGCCGGTGTTGGGCTTGCTGTTGGTATCGGTTTTGAAGATCAGAGATTTTGAAGGCAAGCCGCTGCATATTTTTAGAAGGCCGCCCACGGGTAAGTTTCATTGAGGCACTCATAAGTATAATTCCTTGAGTTAAGTGTGGGTGCCTCTTTATGAACTCACTATACTCTTTTAGAGCTTCCTTTTCAAGTCGTGTGTTTTGCTACCTGTTTTACTCTGTGGTGTCGTTTCAGCTATCGAGGTGTGGGCTCTCATGAGCTTGTGAACGATATGTCCCTCCGTTGTCCTATGTGTTTCAACCAAGCCTTGAGAAGGATGTGCCTATAGTATGAATATAAAAAAACCTGGTCCTCGCTTGCGAGGGCCTAAGGCATCCTACGTAAGGAGGCGCACTTATGCGCGATTCTGCGAATCGCCTTGTGCTTTACGGCCACAGGCGTTATTATGAGTGTTGATCAGAGGCAATGACTCATCTCGCCTTCGCTAAAGCTTTGGCAGATGAACTGATCACATCTGAGACTTCGCATCACCATTATGAACGGCTGCTCTTCTATCAGGAGAGAAGGATTGACGCCTAACGTTTTAGGTGCGAATGGCGATTTACTCGCTCAATCTTGGTTTTATTTCCCGCAGCGAAGGTCGTTCTTCGGTGGGCTTCAGCGCGTATATATCAGGTGGCCGTCAGCAGGACGAACGCACCGGTGTACTTCATAATTATGGCTGCAAAGAAAACGTGATTGTCAGCCGAATTCTGGCGCCTGAAGGAGCGCCGGAATGGGCAAAGCAATCTTCCACACTCTGGAATGTGGTGGAGCAGTTTGAGGATCAGATTGCGACTTTACGGTTTAGGGGTGATCCTCATGATTTGGATAGTTCTCAACGAAGTTTAGAGGCCAAAGAGCATTTCTTGAGTTCCACCCAAACGGCTCAGACCATCATGGGCGCCATCCCCATTGAGTTCTCTCAACTGGAAGCTGAAGCATGTGTGGAAGAGTTCTTGAACGAGCGATTTGTTCCGCGAGGTTTGGTCGTTGAGTACGCCATTCACTGGGATAAAGGGAACCCTCACTTTCACGGCATGATTACCCGACGTGCCTTAGCTGAGGAGAGCTTTGCTCAACGTAAGGACCGGGAGGTTGTGACAAAACCTGAGCTCCTGGTAACCCGAAAACTCTGGGAAACAGTGGTGAACAAACACTTAGAGCTCGGGGGGTATGAGGTTCGCATTGATAGCCGGTCTTACGCGGATCAGGGACACGATTTAGTTCCTACTCACCATGAAGGATGGTATGCCCAGAGGCTTGCGGAGCGGGGTGAATATTCCCGAATTGTCGCTGACAATGAAGCTATTCGGCAAAAAAATATTGAGATTCTTTGCAAAAATCCTGCCGTCTTGGTTCAAGAAGTCGCTCTGAAACGGACTATCTTTACCCAGAAGCACCTGGAAGAAGAAATCATGCGTCGGGTGGGAGGAGATGACAAACTCTTCAGCCTCCTCAAGGCAAAAATTGAGGGATATGAGCTGCATCCTGAGATGATTTTAAAGACCGTCAACGAGAATAAAGTCTTTGAAGGAGGAGAACTCCGAGGCTTGACTTCAACTTTTACGGATCGTCTCATCGACGACAATGAGGTCGTTTACGAGGTGGGAGAAAACCTTAACCGAGACCGGGTTTTTGCCTCCGCTGCCTACAAAAAACAAGAAGAAACTCTCATTGAGAGAGGGGATGTTCTCCAAGGACGGCAGAGTAAGGATGTCTCTTCTGATTTCGTTACTCAAGCCATTAAAAACCGTGAAGCAGAGCTCGGGTCTGCACTCTCTGGG
>JAKBAL010000297.1 GCA_021809225.1 Pseudomonadota bacterium
CAAGTTACTTGGTAAGAAAAAAAAGCGGTGAGGGCGAGTCCGCTAAAAAGATGTTCAATTCCAATGGTAACGTAAAGAAAAGAAAGGCTAGGACCAAGGTTTGCCTGCACCAGAAAAAGAAAACAAGAGAGTCCATGGGCAAGTGCGGCCCAAAAAAGGGTTTTTCTGTATCCATAAAGACGAATCGCATATCCGCCGATAAAGCTTCCGAGAATTGCGGCAAAGAGGCCAAAAGTTTTTGCTACAGAGCCAATTTCAACATATGAAAATCCGAGATCTAACAAAAACAAAGTTTGCATCATCCCAAAAAGATTTTCAGGAAGTCGATAAATTAGCATAAAAATCAGAATTGCTTGCCATCCGTTTTGCGAGATAAAGTCCTTAAAAGGTCCGATGATAGCGTAGCGGATCCACTCCTTTCCCTTGGTAAAAGAAGGATCGGATTGAAAATCATGTTGGTCTGAGTCTTGGATGAGAAGAACGGCAATAAGGCCACTGAACATGAGACAAGAAAGAAGGATATAGACGGCTTGCCAAGATAAAAATGAGGCTAAATAAAGGGCTCCGGCTCCTCCTGTGAGGATAGCCATGCGGTAAGAGAATACAGACATCCCTTCACCAATTCCCCAATTTCTAGATTTTAAAGACTCCATTTGATAGGCAAGCAAAAGAACATGCTGGCTTGCAGCTGAAATTGTCACTACAAATCCGCAGGCAACGAAGGCCTTTAGATTGAGAAGCGGGTCAAGATTGGCCATTATAAAAAGCCCAGCAATAGCTGTTATTTGTGTCAAGCACAGCCAACTGCGTCGCTGGCCCAAAGCTTTTTGCAAAAAGGGAAGGGGGACATGATCTAAAAGGGGAGCCCACAAGAATTTTAGGGTATAGGGAAGATGCAAAAGACCAAAAAGTCCAATAGAGGTATAATTAAGGCCATAGGTTTCAAGCCATATAGCTAACGTTTTAGATGTTAACAAAAGGGGTAATCCGTTAGCAAAGGCAATGCATCCAATAGCGAGCACTTTTGGATCTGTGTATTGACGGAGGATATCTCCGATACGGCTCGATCTTTGGATTTTTTGAAAATAACCAGCTTTGCTTGCAAGTGTTAAAAAATTCACAATGAATAAGCTCCAAACTTGTTAACAAAATTTATAAGCTTTAGAAGATTCTGAGGTCAAGGGTATTAATAATATTACAGGCTAAAAGATGTAAAAGTTAAATAATAATTTTTAATTATTTCTCGGTTTTGTATTAAATACAGTTAGTATTGAAGATCCTTTTTTGAATAATTTATTGGTAAATCTCTTGAATTCCTTATTCTTTTACGTGCTTTGTAATAAAAAAACATAAGGCTTCACACATATTATTCAATTTAATTCAATGTATCGTTGATTTTTTTGGGGGGAGTAATTATATGAATTATAATTGTCCTATTTATTTAGGACTAAGAAATATATTGTTTGATAGAGTGATTGATATGACTTACTTTAAATCTATTTTGATCGTTGCAACTTTTGTCTTCTTTCCGTTTCATTTTTCTTGGGGTATGAATGAAACAGAACAGAAAGCAGCAACCACAAGTGGTACATATTCAAGTGTAAGAGAAATAAGCAAAGAGGATTTTTTTGCAAGACAGGGCAAAGATATTAAGGTGAAGAAATCTGTTCCTCGTCCTGGAATATCGTTTACCCTTGAAGGGTTTGATCCAGAAAAACTAACAAATCTTCAAACCTATGATCCTGCTGAAGTAGAAAAGGAAGGCTGTTTGATTTTTCATGGTGTACACATTAAACACTTTAAAGCGGGTGACTTTGAGAGGCTATATGGTGACTATATTGATTTCGAGAATCCTACCCCTATGCAAATGGTGCTTGGTGGGTTGTGGTCAAATTTGTGCATGTCGGCTTCCTTAATTCATCCTTCAAAATCACCGACTTGGTCGGCTTATGGGATTACCTTAAGAGTTCCTTATCCATTGATATATTTGGCTGATTATGAAGATGTTCCGCGTACAACCCACGCTGTAATGCAGTATGATGTTAAGACATTTGGGGACTATTGTATTACTAGCTTTAACAGAAGAGATAAGGTCGTGAGTCGAGAGCAATGTTTACGAGAGACTAAAGAAAATTGGCATAATGAAATTCAATTTGTCCCCGAAGCTGTTGTTGATGGTATTCCTTACTCGGTTACCGTTACTGGTTTGTGGGCACGTGATACAGCAGAAGAAAAGCTCTTTGCAGTGCACTACGCAGGAATGGCTGCTCCGGTGATGAAAAAACAGAGAGCAGATATAGCTTCTCCTGAAGTTATTGCTATGCTTAAGGGTATGTCTGCAGAGCTAGGTGTTCCCTTAACTTTATCGAGCGAATGGGAAAAAGAATAGACTTTTAAGCTTTATAAATTTTGGTTTGAAGAAAATACCCCGTTGGTTTGCCAGCGGGGTATTGATAATCCGATGAAAACTAGTGAGTGAGGATGGGGGCTTCCTTTAGACCCGCATGGGCATCAAAACGTATAGAGCGGAATCATCCAGAGCATCTTTAGCGATAATGGCTTGGGTTTCATCACCAATCAAAAACTGCAAGGTATAACTTGAAATGTGTTGAGTAACATCCAAGATAAAGCGGGCGTTAAAACCAAAATCAACAGGTTCACCGTTGTACTTTATCTCCAGCTCCTCAATAGCACTTCCTGTTTCACTGCTATGGGCAGAAATGGTCATGATGTCTGCCTCAACGTGCATTTTTACAGGACGTAGTTTGTCTGTTGACATAATAGAGATACGATCCACAGCATCAGCAAAAGCTTTTGAGTCTATTTCTAAGACTTTGTCATTACCAAAGGGAATAACTTTTTCGTAGTCAGGAAATTTTCCCTCTATTAAGCGTGAAATGAGAACGGAAGAGGTGATGATAAAACAGACCTGATTTTCAGAAAGTGAAATTGTGACATCTTCAGCTATTCCTTCAATCAGCTTCCGAATTTCGAGAATTGTTTTACGAGAAACGATGACTTGAGGCATGCTGGAAGCTTCTGGGGGAAGATCAATTTGCGCTTGAGCAAGTCGCAAACCATCCGTTGCCACAGCTTTAAAATGTCCATCAGCGGTTCCATGAAAACAAATGCCATTCAGATAATAACGTGTTTCTTCTGTGGACATAGAAAAACGTGTTTTATCAATAAGTTGAGAAAGATCTGCCGCATGAATTTTAAAGGTGCAGGGCAAATTCTCAGTGGTCATCAAAGGAAAATCTACGGCGGGTAAACAGGCAAGGTTGTAATTTGAAGGACCGGAATGCAAGTTAAGAAATGAGCCGTCTTCGTTTAATTTTAATTCGATTTCAGCTCCCTCAGGAAGTTTTCGGACAATATCAAAGAGTAAATGCGCTGAAACAGTGGTGCGACCTTTTGCTTTCGTATGAGCAGGAAGTGTTTCAGTAAAAGCAATCTCAAGATCTGTTGCTGTTACTTTTAAATTGCTTCCCTGAGCCTCAAGAAGTACATGGGCTAAAATCGGGACTGTATTGCGCCTTTCAACGACACCTTGACAATGAGCTAAGGCTTTTAAAAGGGTACTTTTTTCAACAAGAACATGAAAAGATTCGTGGGTCATATTGGGGGTAGATTCAGCTGTCATCATTTAATTCGCCCCCGCTCGAGGTAATAGTTCAATGTCTTCACACATACTT
>JAKBAL010000298.1 GCA_021809225.1 Pseudomonadota bacterium
TCGGTTTCGCTTAAGAGTATACTGTCAATTCCTTGATTTGATTCATCCCCTACAATTCGATTAAAAAGGGGAGGGACAGACCCTCTCATAATTTTTCTTGGCTTCATTCATCCCTCTCTACAGGAAAGTGTTATTCGTTTCTACTCTCATTATATCATTTCTTTTTTGCGAGCCCTATAGAAAAAAGACGATTCCAAAGAATCGCCTTTTTATGGAAAAACACAAAGAATGGATTCTTATGCAGTGGCTGCTGGAGCAGCACCTCCGCCGCCAGCTGCTGGGGGTGTAAGTACTCCTGTTGAAAAATTAACCAGCGAAACAACAGAACCTTGAGCTGCAAGTGTTGTGCTATTATAAGAATTAAGTGTATGTTGCAATTGTTGCCATTGGAAAGTAACCTCAATTAAGTTTGCTAAACTTGTTCCATCTGGATTTGTTACCCCGGTGGTTCTAACGCCTGTAACAATTACATTTGTAAAAGCCCAGTTTTCGACACCAGTCAAAACACCAAGCAGATCAGCTACTCTGTAAACAGTTACTGAAGGGATAGCTGTCCCTGCAATAAGACAGGTTTCAGCATAGACTGATGCTGGTGTTGGATAAATGATGATACTTGCATCATCGCCCATAAGCTGACCCGATCCATAAGTCGTATTATTGGAAACGTTTGGATCCATATCTCTTGCCATGCCGTAATTAAATTCTATCAGCCAATCTGGCTTAGTCGTGATCGTAGGATCAAAACCGGGCGCTACAAGTGTGCTGCTTCCTTGACCATTAAAATCTATAACAAGATCTGGAGTCTTTACACCGTTTTTACTGATTATCATATTGCTTTTCATTATCTGTTCCTTTCATTTTTTCTTTGTTTCTTAAGATTTTTGTCATCAACCTGCCCCAGGATGAGGTAAGGATGCTACTAATCGTAAAGATGCGGTCAATTCTTCAAGTTGAAAGAAAGGTCTTAAGAAAACCACAGCCGTATAACTTCCAGGCTTTCCGGGGACTTCTGTCACATCTACGCGCCCTTCCCGCAGAGGGAATGAGGCCTTAACGGCTTCAGGTGCAGTATCAGTGAGCAGTACGTATTGGGAAATCCATGTGTTGAGGAATAAAGATACCTCTTGTCGAGACATGAATGAGCCAATTTTATCTCTCATCATCACCTTAATATAGTGAGCAAAGCGTGAGGCGTTGAGCATATAAGGCAATCTTGCTGAGGTACTTGCATTAGCATTCGCCGAATTGTCTACATACTCTATAGGTTGCTGCGTTGTTTGTGAGCTAAAGAAAGCAGCATAATCTGTGTCTTTGCAATAACACAAAGCCATAAAGCCAAGGTCGCTAAGCTCTTTTTCGCGTCGATCTGTGATTGCTGTTTCCGTTGGGCATTTTACAGCTAAGTCTCCATCCGCTGTCTTAAAAGTATAGGCAGGCAAATCAGAGACAAGTCCACCCCCTTCAACGCCACGAATGGCAGCTGTCCATTTATAAAGCGCGAATGCAGTCGTGATGTTTTGACCCATTGCATAAGCGGCATTCCCCCAACAAAACTTATCATTACTTGTTCCATCAACCGATTCCTCATAATCAAATCCTTCAACAGGATTTGTTGCGTTTCCATAAGGGAGCCGCATAAGCACATGAGGGAGGGTTAAAGTAAAGTAGCGAGAATCATCTGTTGCTCGAAAGCTTCTCCACTTAATGGCATCTGTGCCATCAAAAAGCTTAGAAAGATCTCGAGGTCCGCTCAATTCATTAAAACTATCAAAGTTGAACATTGCGGGTGAAGCTGCTGCAATAAAAGGTGTATGCGCACAAGCGGCTGTGTTTGAAATTAACGTTGCAAGTTCTATATCCTGAGCGTCTCGGCCAAATTCAAAATCGCCGATAAGGCAAGAGAAAGGAACTCCGCCATACGTTCCGTATTGTTCTTCATAAACTTTCTTAAAGAGTTGACTCTGATCAAACTCAACAGCACGATCCAGATCATCCAAAAGTTCTTGTTTGGTAATGACCCATAATCTAATTTTAAGCATTTCGCCTGTTTCAGTTGCCATCACAAGTTTATTGAGTCCTCTCCAGGATCCTTCAAATTTCTGGAATGCGGGATCATGAACAATTTCATCCATTTGTAAAGAAATGGCATTGTCTATCTTGCTGATTCTGCTTACAATGAAGGAATAGACATCATTACCAATACTTCCTTGTGGAGCGTCTGCAACCTGATTTACAAATTCTGCAAGCATTTGTTTTGCATTGTCAAGTTGAGAAGGGTCACGTGCGAGCTTTCCATTTTGAATGATAGAATTGAGAAGGCCTGAGCTATCTCCGGAGCCACCTCCAGATCCACCTGCGCCTGCACTTACCGCTCCCTTTGCAGGAGAGCTTGTTTTAACGGTTCCAGCATCTGCTGGTGTATTTTTTGTATCGTCTGCCATGATTTAACTCCCTAATCTTGAGCATGTTAAAAAATTCTTATTTGCTTGAGCTAAGCTCTTTTTGTAGTTGGGCTAAAACATCAGGATTTTTAATAATGTTTTGAAGTTCAGCATCTAAAGCGTCGTTTCCGTCTAACTTTGACAATAGATCGGATAGTTCCACCCTTTTGTGATAAAGATCAGCAAGAGGATCAACCTGGCCAACGATATTTATTGGGTTAAGATCATCCATTGATTTGAAAGAAAGAAGAATATTATGATCGGGTAGGCTTCCTCCTAATACGTTTTTAACACGTAAGGGAAGTTGAGCATTTAAAGACGCCATCACGTCATTAAAATTATCACGGTCAATATCGATGAATTTTCTTTCTTTTAAAGGGAGCAACGGTGTTGATGGTGTTCCCGCAAGATCGGCCAAAACTCCTAATACATAAGGAAGTTCATATCTTTGTGAAGCCCCTCCAGTTTCTACGTCGTAAGTAATTTGAACGCGAGGTGGACGAATGCGATCAAGTTTATGTTGTGTACTTGCCATGGTAATATACCCCTTTCTTAATTGATTAGTATTGTTAAAACTTTTTCTTCTATAATTTCATTAAATAGGAATCTTCTTAAAAATCGGTAAATTTTTATCATTATTTTTAAAATCAATCTTTAATGAGCTGAAATAAAAGTAAATTTTATATAAGGCGAAATGGTAAAATTTGATATAGTAATAAAATTATATATTTACAATTATTTATTAAAAATTTTAATAAAATAAATATTTAAAAGTAATTTTTGAAATTATTTTAAGTTAAAAAGGGGAAAGAGAGATGGATTTTTATTTAATTTTTAGGCGACTAAACATCTAAGTCTCGCACAAATTGTGCATTTTCTTGAATGTAGGTAAAACGTTTTTCAGGATTGCGGCCCATCAGGTCATTAACAAAAGAAGCAATTGTTTGGCCTCCGTTCTCAGGGGGCAGACAAACTCCTTGCAAAATGCGTTTTGCTGGATCCATGTTTGTTTCCTTAAGCTGAATTGCGGGCATCTCTCCAAGCCCTTTAAAACGGCTTATGTCAACTTTTTTACTTCCTTTAAACTGTGTCGCTAAAAGACGTTCTCGGTGAGCATCATCGTGGGCATAAAGGCTTTTTCCTCCCTGGGTTAAGCGGTAGAGAGGCGGCTTCGCAAGATACAAATATCCTTCTTTAACAATAGGATACATCTGCTGAAAAAAGAAAGTTATCAAAAGGGAGGCAATATGGGC
>JAKBAL010000299.1 GCA_021809225.1 Pseudomonadota bacterium
AATTTGGGAGGCGTCTTCTGCACCTTCCGATGCATATTTGCGCCATTCTGATTTTGCATAAACAGCAGGGCATAAAACGATACCCGTTATTAAAGTAAGCTTTAGGAAGAAAGATCGATTTGAAATTAACATACAAACACCCATCAAAAAAATATTTTATTTACTATTTATCAGATATAAAAATTAAATACAATTATTAGTTTTTAAATTAATAAGCTATAAATTTCCTAAGTACTTCTTAACAACCTGATAGGCTTCATTAATCATCTTAAGCCGCTCTTCTGCTCGTTTATCGTCGGGATTAAGATCAGGATGATGAAGCTTTGCAAGTTTTTTATATTGTTTTTTAAGGACTTCCAGCGTCAAAGGAATAGAAAGTTCGAGAACGCTAAGTGACTTTTGAACCTCTGGAGGAAGGGCTGGAGATCGAGGGGGCGTTTTCAAAAAAGGATCAAGCCCATCAAAATACTGAGCATTTTCTAAAAGAGTCTTCCACCCTCCAACAGGCCACGAAGGGCGATTCCACGTAATATCAGAAACCCGACTCGCTTCGATTTCTGACTCGCTCATCCCTCGATAAAAATCCCAGCCCTTATTATATTCCCGCACATGTTCTAAGCAGAACCAATAATACTCTCGTAAATGTTGGGGACTTTTAGGAGCCCGAAAATTGCCAATTTCTTCACAACCCTCTTTTTCGCAAAGCAAAAGCTTTGGTGCTGGGCCGTCAGTCGGGCCTAAAGGGACAAAACGCGGTTTTCTCATACCTTTATAATATTGGCCAAATCTAGAAAAAATCAAGAGGAAGCTTTCACACCCACTCGGCTACAGGCTCATGGGTTGTGGGCTCGGGGGCTTTGAGAAGAGCTTCAAAAGCTTCTGGAACAGTTTGCACAAACATAAAACATTTCTTATGTTCAAGCTTTGCAAAATGTTGTTCAAAAATATTTTTGGTGAGTTCTTTAAGGGGCGTCCAATAGTCATTTATATTGATAAAAATAATTGGCTTATCATGAAGGTCAAGCTGCCTCCAGGTAATAAGTTCGAAGGCTTCATCAAGCGTTCCAAAGCCACCGGGTAGAACAAAAAACGCATCAGAGTGCTCAAACATAAGGCGTTTACGCGTATGCATCGTATCCACAATATGTAATTCAGTTATATTATTATTGGGATTTTCAAATTCCTCAAGATGATGGGGCATAAAACCAATCACGCGACCACCATGGATCATAGCTGAATTGGCAACCTCTCCCATCAGCCCTTGGATTCCTCCTCCATAAATCATACTTATCTTATGTTGCGCCAGCTGTTGACCTAGTTCTTGAGCCGCTTCCTTATAGGTGCTTTTCACTGCATCATAGGAACTACAAAATACGCCTATCGCTTGAATTTCTTTCATTTATTTTTATATCCTCCAGAAAGACGATAGCATATGTGAATGAAAACCGCTATAAAAGCCATATATTTTTCAGAGGAGGATTTATGGATACCTTTTTAGCTCCAGTCCATCGTGCTGGTTGGCCTTTTATTGCTCTTTTTGCTGCGATTACATTAATCTTGATGCTATTCTCTAGGACATTAGGGTTTTTAGGCCTTCTTTTAACAGGCTGGTGTATTTATTTCTTCCGCAACCCCCATCGCGTGACCCCTCTTGGGGAAGGACTCATCATCAGCCCTGCTGATGGAATTGTGACAAAAATTGAAAAAGCAATCCCTCCAAAAGAGCTAAAATGGAACAAAAAATCCTTAAGTCGAATCAGCATTTTTTTAAATGTTTTTGACGTGCATGTGAATCGCATTCCTGTAAATGGCGTCATTACCAAGATTCATTACCATCCTGGAAAATTTTTTAATGCCTCCTTGGACAAAGCAAGCGAATATAATGAAAGAAACTCCCTTCTTATTAAAACGCCTTCAGGGCAAGAAGTCCTCGTCGTCCAAATTGCAGGTCTCATTGCAAGACGCATTTTATGCGATGCCCATACTGAGCAAAATGTTAAAGCAGGAGAAACCTATGGAATTATTCGCTTTGGAAGCCGCGTGGATCTTTACCTTCCCGAAGATGTGAATCCTCAAGTCATCGAGGGACAACGCATGATTGGCGGCGAGACAATCTTGGCAAATCTTCACTCCGCTGCTCCCCAACGCTTCGGGGAGAGACTGACGTGAAAAAATCACTCCCATCCGGTGGACTTAAGTCTTCTCATCTTATCCGAGTCATTCCCAATGCGATTACCATCACCGCTCTGTGTACGGGCCTAAGCTCCATTCGTTTTGCTCTGATTGAACGGTGGGAATTTGCAATCAGCCTTATTCTCATTGCAGCTATCTTGGATGCTTTGGACGGCCGAGTTGCGCGCCTTTTACGCGCCGATAGTCCTTTTGGCGCTGAACTTGATTCTCTTTCAGACTTTATCAGCTTTGGAGTCGCCCCTTCTGTTATCCTTTACCTCTATAGCCTTCATCTCTGGAAAGGAACAGGATGGGCGCTTGCTCTTTTCTTTTCCACATGTATGGCCTTACGATTAGCCCGGTTTAATACAAATATTGACATTCCAACACCAGATTGGGCCAAACAATTTTCTGTAGGCGTCCCAGCACCCGCTGGCGCAGTCTTAGGCCTTTTACCTCTTATGATTAGCTTTGCTTTCGAAGAAAATTTTCAAAATTTTCCTATCTTTTTTGCTATCAGTTTACTTGTCAGCGGCCTACTCATGATTAGCCGTATTCCCACATTTGTCATTAAAAACGTTCGCATCCCCCATCATTTTATTCGTCCCCTTCTTATGATGGTTGCCATTTTTATGGCCGCTCTCTTCAGCATCCCTTGGTGGATCCTTAGCATCGGTACAGTGGGTTATCTGTTTTCGATTCCTTTAAGCTTACTATCTTATCGAGGGAAAAAGGGAGATGGAGAAGGATGAAGAAGTTTGTATCCGCTTTATCTTATGCTATTCTCTTCGAAAGAAATAACAAGGCGCTTACCAAGAATTGCCGCCGTTTTATCTAATTGCCGTAAGGTGGTCCAATGGTGCAGATCTTCCATGTGAGAAGCCGCCGGCCAGGACGTTCCTAATGAGCGAGCAAGATCGGCTATCTTTCGTCCTTTACGACTAAAGCGAACAAGCAAAGCGGCTTGTACACGTGATGACGGATAAACGAGATGTTCCGCTTCTGTTTGAGGCGAAAAAGGAATATCTATGCCTTCTTCTGCACGTCCTTCCAATGTTAAGGTTAACGCCTCAGACGCATTAAATAATGCTTCTTCTAACGTTTCTCCTTCTGTAAAAGTTTCAGGAAAATGTGGGAAATTTACAAGATACTGACCGTCTTCATCTTTTTCTATTGTGCAGGGATAACAAATTTTCATAACAGCTTAACTCCTGTTTGGCGTTCAATCGCGGCTAAGAGGCCCTTTCCTAAATCTTTGCTCCCATGAACAGGGATCGTTACTCTCAAAGAATCTTTTCCTAAGCGATAGTGACTTCCTTGAGACCTCAAAGCTTTCCAACCTTGCTTTTCGAGGCTCTTAATGGCTTATTTCCGTTCATGGGAGTAAATTTTTATTAATATATTTATACTCATCATGAATGAAACTTAGGGTTTTCTGGATTGGATTGCTTTGGCTCTTCCAGAACCTCTTAGTGAACCTAAACAAGAAAGACTGGATTGCCGCGGCCCCTA
>JAKBAL010000300.1 GCA_021809225.1 Pseudomonadota bacterium
AGGTTTCTGCAGTAATTCGTTCAAACTCCTCTGGTCTCACAGTTGAAAAATCTATTTTGACATCTGGAACAATTACTTTTTTCAGAATATTGGCATTTGTTTTGAATGGAGAAATGATCCATTCAACGAATTGCACTCTATCAGCGAACCTTTCATACTCAGCTTTAGAATCCCAATTGGCGAATGCATGATCCAAAGAAACTTGATAAATGTTCTTTAGCACTTCTTTCTTGTCAAAAGGCTCTTTCAGATTGGAAAAGTCAATTGTTGGACAATCGACACTTGCTGCCCTCAATCTCTCGCCCAAATTTCTCATTCCCTTCTCTGCAATATCCACTTGATAATTTGTAAAGTCTATTTCATCCAGAGCTTCTCTTGTTTGTTCCAGTGTGAAGCACGGCTGCTCAATCTTTAAAGTAAATCGAAAGATTGATTTCAGTCCAAATGGATCCAGACCATTAAACAATTCTGCTGCTGATTCATTGGACATTTGAGACAATTCTTCCAAAGTAAAGATTAGTCTATGGGAACTTTCCTCAAAGGCTGATTTGAATATTCCATTGTCTGAGAGAAAAGTTTCCTTGATTTCCTCTGCCTTTCCAACTGCAAATTTCTGCGGTTCCAAGTGAGAAGCCCATTCTAGAACTGCATTCAGAACTGAAATCTCATCATTTCTTTCCTGCATTGGAATTTCCTTCAGGAGTGTGTGAATTGCATCAAAGTTCTTCCATGTTTCTGGATGGAAATCCAGAGTTTGTCCCAACAGCTCCTTCAAGTCTTTTCCAAAAAAAGTGCCTTTTGCAATGAGAGCCTCTCTGAGCTTCCACTTGTTGACTTTTGTTGGAATGATCCGCATCAATTTTGCAAGATCATCTGCCTTCTTTGAGATCTCTGTCATTTCTTTCAGTGCAAATGCAGTCCATTCATCTGCAGTCAAATCCATTCCACGCTTCCAAGCAGTGTCAAAAGCGATGCTAAAAACTTTTTCCTGAGCAAATCCATTGTGAGGGCCGAGTGCAAAAAGTTCCAAGAATTGGCATGCTGATTCCAATGTCTTGTTCCCTTTACTGGTGAGATTAGCATAGATTTGTGCAATCTCTTTTCTCTTGCCTCTAAGTGAAGCTTTTACGTCTCCAGGCGTGGGCAGACCGTAGAATTTCATGCGACAAATTCTCTCGAAAAAGATGCTGTCCTGCCACTGTGCAACATCTTCCATGGACAAAAAAAGCTTTGAGTTTCCAATCTTCACCAAAGCAGCAATAAACTCATCGCTAAACAAAAAGTTATCATAGACTTGAGTGTGAAATTCAGCCTCAGTGTGAGAAGCCTGGAGATAAGCATCCATTTCTTCAATCTTTTGCCTTATTTCTGCGCTTAGTTCATCCTTCAGGGTCTTTTTGGTGGAAGAAAACACAGAGGCAAGAGCTTTGTGAAATTCTTCTTTGTCTTTCCTCTGGACTTTGCTTTGCCCAATCAGAATGCTTTCGTATCCTATTGCCTTTGCGAACACAGCAGCCTTGTTCTTGTTGTTCTTGTCAAAGATTAGGCCTTTGGCAGAGGAAAAGACATTGATTTTGCTGTAAGAATCTTGGTAGATTTCTCCAAGAACTGCTGTTTGGATGAATAAACTGCAGGCGAAAAGAAGTGGCGCTATAGCGGCCTTTAGATGCATGTGAACAAGGGAAATTCAGGGGTTGGAGTGTTCGTTTATTGAGTGTGATGTTGATGTCTGATGTTTGTTGTCTGATGTTTGTTGCTTGGTTCACACCATTCAGTCCACACTCACACATTCACCTGATTGGTCCTCTTGCAGATAGGCAGACCACAGTTCCATTCTTGAAACACAAGATTTTTATTGGATTTCCACCTTCCGATTGAGTTCACAATTTTTAGATTCAATTTCACATTCCAGTTCAGTTCACAAGATTCAATCTCACATTCCAGTTCAGTTCACAAGATTCAATCTCACATTCCAGTTCAGTTCACAAGATTCAATCTCACATTCCAGTTCAGTTCACAAGATTCAATTTCACATTCCAGTTCAGTTCACAATACCACTCCTTTCCCCACCACAATCGCCAACATCTGAAACAACCCCTAGATATGAAAATTTTTACCCCCTGTAATTCACACCGTTAAAACGCCAATGGTTCGCTGCAAGTCACATTCTGTTTCACACGCAATGAACATCCTTTGGCTACTCATCTTCCTTCTCTTTCTCAAAGGCGCACAATCTTTTCCCGATGAGAACGCTCCCACTGCTGAAGATGAAGCGCAGATTCTGCGAACAAGGGAATCTGAGCTCGTGAGCAAGATTCTCTCTTCAGAGCCCACACCCGAGAACCTCTCAGCTTTTGATTCTGAATACTACTCGTTTAAAGGATGTTGTTTTGATTTTGATCATAAATATTTGGCTCTCCCAGAGCTTTTTCTCACCGCTCCATCTCATGCTCTAAAGTTCATGGAAATGCAGCTAGCTGAAAAAAAGCCCATTGTATTCGATGGGTTTCATTTGAACTTAGAGCTGAGAACTCTGTGGCACTTTTTAAATTCAAATATTTTAAGCTCCTTTGACTCCTCCCTTAGGGCTGCTGAATTTCGCTTTTTCCTGGAACTTTTTTCCGGAAAGATCAATGAAAGATTTTTCCTTTTCAAACAGGAAGATACTAACTTTACACTTCTTGCAAAGTTGTCCCAAAATGTTGGTTCTGCCCTGAAATTCAGCATCAAATTTGTCTTTCTCTGCAAAAACTTATCCACTCTACCAGCCTTCAGTGCACTTGATGGTACTTTCAAGGCGGAAAACTTTCCTGTCGTTTATGAAATCACCGATTTTGAACTAAGCAATGAGTCAGAAAAAAATCTTCTTTTTGACACACTGATTTCCCCCAAATCATTGGACAAAACTGTTGATTGGATCGAAAAAACAACAAAAAGAACTGCAAAGATTGTTCAGAGTCTTAACCTGAAGCTCTTCCCTCCTTATTCAGTTTTGGATTCCTTCGGGAAAAAGTTTTCTACTCTCTATTTGGTTCTTCTGCTTTCTTCTGAGGCTGCTCCAATGAACGTCTTTGCCAATGTGTTTGCAAATTCTGTCGCTTCCTTTATCAGTCAAATGAGCACTTTCAAGCATGTGGAAGCTAGAAATTCCAACATTTGGGGCACTTTTTTTGTAGCTGCAGAGTATTGGAGTCAACTGAATTCTGGAAGCATCCATCCTGACTTGGAAGCGGTAAAGAAAATTCAAAAGGACGTTTTTAATGACAAACATCGCCCTTCTTACAGCTCCAAAAGCATGGATTCTTCTGACCTTGACGATGTTGAAGCCTTTCAAGATGTAAATCATCGCAATTATTCTCCCTCTCCTCCCAGTCCCAATGATGTTTTCGAAGATTATTCTAAGCGCGAATCTTTCATTCAAGACCTTCTCAAGGCTTCAGAAAAAAAGGACTTTGGTCAAATTAGAGCAATGATTTCATCGTGCAATCTCGATAATCCTGGGGACTATCTCACTGAACGTTCTGCAATTATCAAATGGGTGAGAGTTGTCAAGCCTCTTCTTTCAAGGAAAGATTTTCATCTCGAACATATCCTAAAGGTAGAAACCTTTTTGCTCGAGGAAAAGAAATACAAAGGCAATCTTCGTCGAGATCTGAATTGGCTGA
>JAKBAL010000301.1 GCA_021809225.1 Pseudomonadota bacterium
GGAAAAGCATGAGAATCGTCCTCCTACCTCTGGAGGATGATCAAGACATAGCCAGTTATAAGTTTTGGCTAGTTTTCGTAAAGGATTTTCAGTAGGTTCAGTAATGACCATAAAGTGATTTTGAAGGCCTTTTTGTTCAAAATATTGTAGACAGGTTAAAAGTTGCAGAAGCGTTTCAACAGTGCTTCCTGATTTAGAAATGGCAATAACCCCAGTTTTTTTAAAGTTAATTTTTTGAAAAAACAAGGAAAAAGCCTGAGGATCTATGTTGTCGAGGAAATGTAGACGAGGATGTGAGGAGGTTGTTAGAGCATGGAGAGCTTGCCCCCCCAGACTTGATCCCCCCGTCCCTAAAATAATGACATCTTCAAAATCTTTAAACTGACTCGCTGCAACCTGGCAAAATTCGATGTCATCTTCTTGTTCTACCAAGGAAAGAGCAGAAAGCAATCCAGTTTGATAAGAATTTCTGAAAACGTCTAAAACGTTTGACTTTAAATATGTATGAAGAATAGCTTTATCACCATTTCCCGTATAACAACCTGATAGATTTTGAGTATAAGTCATTCCTTGCCTTTAGATTGAGAAGAATTAAGGGAGGGGCCCGTCAATGCGAAGGTCAATAAGTTTGGTTTAAGAGTTTTTTGAACAAATGTATTCATTTCTTTAAGGGTTGTCTTTTCAGCTCTTTCTAAAAGTGTGCGGGCTGAATCAGGTTTTAAGTTATAAGCTAAGGGACTTTCATATTCTTGAGCCACAGCTTCTGTACTAGTTAAACGAAGAATTTGATTGCGTTTCAAAGAAAGTTTTGCGGAGGTCATCTCTTGCTGTGTGATGCCAAAGTCTTTTATTCTTTCCCATTCAGATCTTATAAACTTAGTCACCTGTTGTGTATGTGAGCATTCACAGGAAAAACTTCCTGTCAAAATGTCGACGTCACCAAAATGCTTTTCTGAAAAATTAATAGAGTAGATAAGTCCTCTTTTATCTCTTAGCTCGTCATAAAACCGTCCCGTCAAGACATATTGAAGAAGGAGATACTGAGGATAGTCTGTACTTTGTTGATTAACGCCAGGTTGGCAAAAAGCAACAACGGTTTGAGGACCCTCTTTTTCTATAAAAACTTCCTTATTACCCCACTGAGGTTTGAGAGAAGTATGCAAAGAGAGGGGAGGGAAGTTGAGGGTTCCAAAGGTCGAATCCAAAAGTGCAGTAATTTCTTTTTGAGTGACATCACCAACGACCATAACTCTGGGTTGAGCGGAAAACTGTGTTGTGCGCTCTTTCTCCAGATCTTCTGCTGTAAGGGAGTTAATGGACTTTTCTGCTTTCTCAAAATCTATGTTGAAAGAAGATTGAGGAAAGATCACATTCATTAAGCTTAAAAAAGCAATGATTTCCAAGTCTTCTCTAATCTGCGCAAGGGAAGTTAAAGTCCTTGTTTTACTATAACTTAAGTCAGCTTTCTGAAATTCAGGATTGCCCACCAAGTGTGCCCAAAGTTTAAGTGTTGGCTGTAAACCATTTTTGGTTGTTTTAATGAATAAAGAATTTTTTGAAACGCCTAAGCTGACAGATATTGAAGCAGGAGTTTCATTTGCAAACCGATCCATTTCGAGGGGAGACAAGACGCCCGCCCCAGAGTCAAGTACTTTTTGAAAGAGTAAAGCTTCTGGTTTGAAGGGAGGGGCAGATTGCTCTTTATTAAAGATGAAATCTAATGAAACGATGGGGGATGTGTGATCTTCAATAAGCCAAACGTCGAGTTTGGTGTGGGTTTTAAAAGATTGAATAGGAAGAACATCTGCTTTGATAGGAAAAATTCCAGAGGCCAAAAAAAGACAGATGAAGATTATGTTTATGAACTTAATCCCACCGTCTTGAGAATTCACTCCCTTCATCGTTCCTCTTGGGAGGACATTTTTGAGTTGATTGAGATTATTTAACATCAAGGCCTCTTTGCTGCAGAAGATGAGGAGAGGGTTTTTTTTTCAAGGTCCCTTGCACGGCATGGTCTTTTGTTAGATATTTTTCAGCAACTCTTTGAATATTAGCAGGGGTTATTTTTTTCAAATCTTGAGGCAAAGAATTGATTTGTTCTAAAGTTAATCCAGAGGAAAAGGCTGTTCCTAGAAAAAGGGCTCGACTAAAAATATCGTCTAGCTGCATAATCCAACCATTATAAGCATACTGTTGTGCGCGGTTAAGATCGTCTTGATTTAAACCCTTCTGAGCAATTTGTTCAAGTTTTTCATTGATGATAGCCTCAATATCTTTAATTTTTGAGTCCTCTAGAGGACTGGCACTTATTGCGAAGCTCCAAGGGTCTAGAAAATCAGTGATAGAGTATTGACTGTGAAAGGCTGAAGCTAATTTTTCCTTATGAACAAGAACTTCTTCAAGACTTCCTTTGAAATCTCCGTTTAAAAATTCACTTAAAAGCGCCAAGGCTAAGTGATCTTGGTAATGCTGCTTCTTAAGTTCAGGAAGTGGATACATTTGAAAAAAGGAAGTTGTTGGTGTTTGGGGATGTTCAACAAGGATAGGGGCTATTTTTTTCTTTTCGAGAGGTTCTTGGGGACGAGTTCTTTCAATTTCAGGGCCAGATGGAATATTCCCGTAGTATTTTTCGGCCCAAGCCCGGACTTGAGCAGGGTCAAAATCACCGGAAACAATGACAAAAGCATTATTAGGATGATACCATTTTTTATGAAAAGCTTTGACATCATCAAGTGTTATAGCTCGAATATCCTTTTCCCAACCAATAATGGGGTTTTTATACGGGTGAATGGTGAAGAATTGACTATTAAACTTTTCATTGAAGAATGAGTCAGGATCATTTTCTGTACGCATGAGACGTTCTTCAATAATAACATTTTTTTCTGTTTCAAATTTGTCTTGATTAAAAGCAACGCCTTGCATGCGACCTGCCTCAAACCTCATTAAAAGTTCGAGATGGTCGGTCGTAACCATTTTATAGTAAAAAGTAACATCACCTGCTGTAAAAGCGTTGCTATGCGTGCCAGATGCATTAAAATCTTCTAAAAATTGCCCCATTTGGATTTCTGGTGAGGCTGTTTCCATCAGATGCTCAAGATAATGTGCAAGACCTGTTTTCCCAGGCAGTTCATCGGCAGATCCAACCTTATACCATGTGGTGTAGCTCACAATAGGGGCACGTTTATTCTGCATAAGAATAAATTGGAGACCGTTTTTTAAAGTGAAAGTTTCGTAGTGTAGCAAAGGTTCTGCCGAGAGTCTTTCAGCCCATAATACCAAAAGAAAAACTCCTATCACCCTTTTGATCATATATATCACCTACGGAGAAACCTTCGCTTTTTTCGTTGTAATTCCTTGATTTTCAAGGTTTATGCTCTCTTCATAAGGGTTGACGACGTCACCCTCAGGTTTCGCTTTTCTTATTCCTAGTTGTTCTAAAACAGGCTTGCCTTTTGCACGTGCAATATTAGATTCTGCGTCAATTTCTTCACGTACCTTATCGTGCCCTTCTTGCGCGCCGGCTAAATCAAGAAGTGCTTTTTGACCAGGACTTGCACTACTACTGCTTGATTTTGAGCCCAAAATCTTTTCCTTTTTTGCGTTCAGCTCCCTGACGTCTTGAGGACGTGGGGCGCCCGGCTGAGGGGTAGGAAG
>JAKBAL010000302.1 GCA_021809225.1 Pseudomonadota bacterium
CTAGTTCAGCTAGTTCAGCTAGTTTAGCTATGTCAGCTATAGATTACGATTTTGGTTGGTATATTTATGAATTTGAATATATAGAATCAAATAAAAATTATAATGAAAATCAATCTAGGATAGCTCAAAACTTAGTATACCTGGGAAATTTTCATAGGGAACTTGGCGATTATGAAAAAGCACACGAGCTGCTGGAAAAAAGTTATATAATTTATAAAAAAGATGGTTTCAAAGATCATAATGGAACTGCACGCGTTTTAGGGCTTCTAGGATACGTTTATAGGGAGCAAGGAAATTATGAAAAAGCAAAATCCCTCCTAGAACAAAGCCTAATGACTTATAAAAAGTATATCCCTGACAATCATGTTAGAACAGCTTGGATTTCAATATTACTCGGAAACGTTTATTGGAAGTTTGGGAATTATAAGAAAGCTAAACAGTTATTGGAAGACAGCTATATTGTTTTAAAAAATAATCTTACGGGCAATCACATTTGGATTTTTTGGAATTTGTCGCTTTTAGGAAATGTGTATAGAGACTTAGGTAATTATGAAAAAGCCAAAAATTTATTGGAAGAAAGTCTTACCCTTAACCAAGGTAGCCTTCCTAAAGACCATTTATGGAGTGCAGATACTTTAGCATCTCTAGGAAATGTTTATAGAAATCTAAGATATTATAAAAAAGCGACAGATTCGTTAGAACATAGCCTCGCCATTTATAAAAAAAACCTTCCAGAAGATCATATTTTGATTATTAGGGCTTCAGGGAATTTAGGCAATGTTTATAGAGACTTAGGTAAATATGAGAAAGCTAGAATAATACAGGAACGTGCCCTTACAATTTGTGAGAAGCTTTATGGGAAAGATAGTATAGATACTGCTCAAATTTCTAAAAATCTGGGAATGATTTTCCTTTTGGAAGGCAAGTTGGAAAAAGCTGAGACTTTCCTTCATAAGGCTTTCATAATATTTCAACAGAATGAACATCCCAAGGGCTATGCCTCCTTAGAAAATTTAGCTGAATTGTATATAAAAAAATCGGCATTGTTCGAAAATAAACGAGATTTACACCAATCTCAGAAACTCAAACGACTGGCCATTGAATACCTAAACCAAGCCCTTGAAATTGCCAAAACTCACTTTCCGAAAAATTCCCCACATCTACTAAGGATACAGGGTAAGCTTCAAAAGCTTGACCATGAATAGGAAGCGTGGCACCGAATAGATGCCTTTTATGCCAGTTTTTTCAAGCTTTTCTCTCACTTTCCAATCGCATTATCTTCCATAAGTGCCAAAGTCGGGAAAACATATCTTGATTTTGCTGATTTTTGAATTTTCCCTAATGCAAATGTAGGTTTTCAACGAAGGGATCTTTGTCCGTCATTTCATTTTTGATAAGCAGAAGGAAGCACGATTTCAAATCTTATTTAAATCGTGCTTGTGCTTTATGGCCACGGGCGCGTCTCCAGCGATCAATCAGACAAACCTAAACGGTCACTGTACCTGTGTAAAAATCTCGTACCCCGTCGCAGTTACGCCCAGGCTATGTTCAAACTGAGCAGAGAGGGATTTATCTCGGGTCACGGCTGTCCACCCATCACTCAATACCTTGACCTCATATCGTCCCGCATTAATCATAGGTTCAATCGTAAAAAACATTCCTTCCTTAAGCTCAATCCCCGTATAAGGGGTTCCATAATGAAGGATTTCAGGTGCTGTATGAAAGACGCGCCCTAACCCATGACCACAAAAGTCTCTGACGACAGAAAAGCCCTTTGCCTCGGCGTAACTTTGGATGGCATAACCAATATCACCTGTTGTGGCTCCAGGGCGCACAACTTCAATCCCTCGCATCATGGCTTCATAGGTTGTATCAATAAGCTTTTGAGCCTTTAGAGGGATTTTGCCTATGGTAAACATACGGCTTGTATCCCCATACCATCCATCCAAAATGACGGTGACGTCAATGTTGATAATGTCTCCAGCCTGAAGCTTTTTGGGTCCTGGTATTCCATGGCACACCACATGATTAATTGACGTGCAGATGGACTTTGGAAATCCCCTGTAATTTAAGGGAGCGGGAATGGCTCCATGATTCACAATAAAATTATGACAAAGATCATTCAGCTCTTGAGTCGTTATTCCCTCTTTCACAAAAGGTGTAATAAAATCAAGAGTTCTAGCCGCTAAATAGCCTGCTTTTCGCATTCCTTCAAAATCGGAAAGCGTGTGAATGATTATATTTCTATTGGGTTCAGCCATCATTTTAAGAGTAAAAGTTCATCCGATGAGTGATTGTAATGGCATAAGGTGTGACTTCGCAAGCGTAGACAAGGGGCTTGACGCCATTTTTGATAGCTTTCAGCGTATCTTCTCCATAATTTGGATCAATATCAGTTGCAATCTCAAAACCATCACAGTCATTTCTTTGAACAACATAGACAATATAAGCCTGATAGCCTTGATCCACCATTTCAGAAAGTTCGCGCATGTGCTTGGCTCCGCGGGTTGTGACAGAGCTCGGGAAAGCTGCAATTTTTCCACGCTTTAAGTGAACGTGTTTAACTTCGACATAGGTTAAAGATCCTTCTTGATTTTGAAGCAAAATATCAATGCGGGAATTTTGCCCGTAGGGAACCTCTCGTCGAAGGGATTGATAGCCTTGCAATTCTTGTATGACGCTCGTCTGAATTGCTTCTTCTACTAAATGGTTGGGGTTTGAGGTATTCATTCCCACAAATGTTCCATCCACCTCAGCCATTTCCCATGTAAAGGGAAGCTTGCGATTGGGGTTTGTTGCTTTTGAAACCCACACAGGTGTTCCTGGTGTTGTGAGTCCTTGCATTGCCCCAGAATTAGGACAATGGGCTGTGATGAACGTTCCATCTTCAAGGTCGATATCTGCTAAAAAACGCTTGTAACGTTTGATTAGATATCCTTTGAGAAGAGGTTCTGGAAAGATCATATTACCTGACTTTCTTATAGGCCCAGGTAATCCAAGGCAAAAGGGTTTGGATGTCAGATGTCTCAACCATAGGCCCTCCCCAGAGCCGCAAATTGGGAACAGAGCGAATGTGCCCGAGGATATCAAAGGCAATACCTTCTTCTTCCAAAAGAGTTGCAATGGCCTTAGGCAACACCCAATCATTTGGAGCTTCTTTAAAACGTAAACAAATAGAGGATGATGAGCGGATCCGAGGATCATGGGTTAAAAATTCGATCCAAGTCGTATCAGATACCCATTCTTCAACAGCCTTTAAATTAGCACGGGAACGAGCGATAAGGGTAGGGAGCCCACCCAAACTTACGCACCATGTAAGCGCATCAATACAATCTTCAATGCAAAGAAGAGAAGGCGTATTAATGGTCATCCCTTCAAAAATATCTTTGGAAAACTTGCCCTCGTGGGTGAGACGAAAAAGCCGGGGCATAGGCCAAGGAGGTCGATAAGAATTAAGGCGTTCAACAGCCCGTGGGCTTAACACAAGCATACCGTGGGCTGCTTCTCCTCCTAAAGCCTTTTGCCAAGAAAAAGCAACAGCATCCATTTTTTCCCAAGGAAATGGCATAGCGAAAAGAGCGGAGGTGGCATCACAAAGGACAAGCCCTTTTCTATCCGGAGAAATCCAGTCCCCAT
>JAKBAL010000303.1 GCA_021809225.1 Pseudomonadota bacterium
TTGAGTTAGGCAATGAGGAGGCATTCTCCCTCCTCCCCATCTTGAGTACAGTCATTAAGTATTTATGATTCCATCCAGCAGTTTTGCGTTTACAAGAAATACCATTTTTATGGTTTTTTTCTTGGGTCAGTAAATTTAAAGCTATCCGCCTTACTGTCGCTAAATTCTGAGCCGAATGACCGGCTCTTGCCCTATTAAGATCCTCTTTGAAGCTTACGTCTAAAGACCAATGTAAATTGATCTCTATCGACCAGTGCTTTCGGGCGGCTCTCATAAAACCATCAATATCCTCATCTAAGCTCGTGATAAAAAAACGCTTAGATTTTTCAACTTGATTATGAGTGGTTCTCGTTACCTCAACCATTCCAATGCTTTTCATCCCTGGCCATCTGAATTGGAACATGAGAGGGTCCCTTGCTGATATGAGAGTGTACCGGCGAGTTTCTGTCCGCCCATGATCATGAACTTTTTCGACTTTGCGCTTGTTTAACATTTTTTTAAATCCCTTGGCTTCCCCTAGGGCAAAGTGTGAGACGCCTTTAATCATTTCCGGTCGGCGACATTAAACTTTTCCGATTATAGAACAATCAGGACATTGATGTCTTTTAGGAGATCAGCAATGCCCAGGAAGAGAATAAATGATCAGCAGTATCACGTCTATATGGCGTTTAGGAGAAGAGGAATGACCCAGGTTACATCAGCAGCTAAAGCAGGATTTAGCGAAAGAAGCGGAAGAACGTTAGAACAAGGGGGGATCCCCCCATCTCAAAGGGAGCAGAAGAAGTGGAGAAGGAGGCAAGATCCTTTTAGGGGAGTTTGGGATGAGATTATAGTTCCTCTTTTAGAGGTGAGCCCCTTTCTGACGGGAATAAATCTTTTAGAGCACTTACAGGATCTTTATCCGGAGCAATATCCAGATAGACACTTAAGGAGTTTGCAAAGAAAAATAAAGCAGTGGAAATCTCTTCATGGTCCCGCGAAGGAAGTCATGTTTAGGCAACTACATCCTCCTGGATTAAGAGGAATTTCCGATTTTACACTGCCTAAAACTTTCAGTGTCACCATTCAAGGAAAGCCTTTAGCTCATATTCTCTATCATTTTAGACTAACCTACAGTCAGTGGGCTCATGTAAGGGTTGTTTTAGGAGGGGAGAGTTTTTCAGCACTTGCGCAAGGTCTCCAGGAGGCTTTATGGAGTTTAGGAGGAAGTCCGGAAGAACATAGGACAGATAGCCTTTCCGCTGCTTTTAAAAATCTTTCTCAGGAAGATCGCCTAGATGTAACAAAGCGTTATGATAATCTCTGTAAGCATTACAACATAAAGGCAACGCGTAATAATCGTGGGAAGGGGCATGAAAACGGTAGCGTTGAAGGCGGACATGGCTATTTTAAGCGGCGCATACGTCAGGGTTTAGCTTTAAGGGGTTCAAATGATTTTAATTCTATAGAGGAGTATCAAAGTTTTCTTGATACTGTCGTTGCACGTCATAATGGACGCCATGGAGTTTTGATTGAGGAAGAGAAAAAGTTATTGCAAGCTCTTCCCCAACATAAAGCTTGTGACTTTGAAGAAATCATCTCCCGCGTCACAACCTCTAGTACAATTATGATCCGGAAAGTTCTTTACTCGGTTCCTTCGCGTTTAATAGGAGAAAGCCTGAGAGTTCATGTTTATGATCGTGTCCTATCTTGCTATCTTGGCCATGAACATATTCTCGATCTTTCTCGAGTCTTCTCTCAAAAAGTGACAGGAAAGAAGTGCATAGATTATCGCCATCTCATTGGGAGTCTTGTCAAAAAACCTCAAGCCTTTAGACATTCAGTATTGAAAGAAGATTTGCTCCCTTCTGCTGTTTATAAAGAGATCTGGAATCTTATTAATGAGCGATGTTCTAGTCGTCATGCTTGTAAATTAATTGTGGGGCTTCTGAAGCTTGCAGCCGACTATAATTGTGAGAAAGAGCTAGGGAAAAAGACGCTAGGAATTCTCAAGCAAGGCTTGGTTCCTTGCTTAGGAAGCCTTCAAAGAATGTATGAGTCTCCTCAGAAAAGGGAAGTCCCTTCTCTTTCTATCCCACAACATCCATTAGAAATTTATCATCAACTTCACTCTGCTGCCTTTCGTGAGGCCTATCATGCGTGAGATAGCCACATTACCAATTCTTTTAAAGGAGCTTAAACTCTCAGCCATGGGGAGATTGTGGGGCTCTCTGGCTGAAGAAGCAATGAAAGAAGGATGGGATTATCCCCGTTTTCTAGCCGCTTTGTGCGAACATGAAGTAGAGGAACGATATCAGAAGCGTACAGCACGCTATATGAAACTTTCCAACCTTCCCGCAGGTAAATCTCTTGCTACCTTTGATTTTACTCGTATCCCCTCTATATCTAAAGCACAAGTTCAGGACTTAGCGTCTAACACACAGTGGATTACGCGAGGAGACACAACGCTTATCTTTGGTCCAAGCGGGGTGGGAAAAAGTCACTTGGCCTCCGCCATAGGTCATGGGCTTATCGAAAGGGGTGTCCGCGTCTTATTTACCTCTACGACGGCGCTTATGCAGAAATTACAACTGGCCCGTAAGAACCTTATCCTTCCTGCGATGTTAGATAAGCTTGATCGGTATGGTTTGCTTATTCTGGATGACATTGGGTATGTGAGAAAGGATGACGCTGAAACACATGTTCTCTTTGAATTAATTGCCCATCGTTATGAATCAAAGAGCATTATTGTTACATCAAACCAGCCTTTCAGTGAATGGGATCAGATTTTTGCGACGAATGCTATGACTATCGCTGCTATTGATAGACTGGTACATCATACGGTGATTTTTGAAGTTATCACCGAAAGCTATCGTCGCCTTCAATCTGTAGAGAAGGGAAACGAAACAAAAGAAAAAGTATGATTTAAGGTTGAGGCAACACGCACCGGCAAATATAATAGTCGTCATGAGCTACTAGGTTACTTTAGGAAAGTTCTTGTAAAAAGAAGCTGTTAGACAGCCTTTTTTCTACCAGCAAGGATTAAAGTCGCTGTCCTAAAACACTGGTTCAATAAGGTTGGGGGCAGAGAAAAAATGGCGAGGAAGATAAGCTGATAAGGCAGGTTTCTCTTGTCATTTTAGGAAGAAAGCTCGCCAGGCGCTAAGTCTACCCCAAACTGTATCCTTTCCAGTCTTTAAAAAAAGAAACTTAGTTTACTCCGTTCACAAATATAAATATTCCCTAACGCAGCAAAGGGCGCTACGCTAAAGCTTCGCGTCCTCCCAGGGATGCCCAAAGAGGCTCCCCTTGAACAGGCACGAAAACGGCGTTACTTACTCACCAAGGCGCCATTAGCCTCTCTTCAAAATAGACTGTTGTTTTTATTGCTATTAAGTATATTGACTTTGCTTCTCCTTACCGGCAGTGTTAATAGTCGTCAGCCAGAAATAATAAAAGTCGCCGCGCAGGCAAAGATATTTGCAATGTCTTGGTAGAGGGTTGGCTGATTTTCTTTTAAAGATAAAACATAGTTGCCACCTTGTTCGATGATTTGCAGAGCAATACTTTTCTGACACCCCATAGCATCAATGGTGACAATGCTATTATTAATATCCAATAGATTTAATAATCTAGGAATGGCTTCTATTTCATT
>JAKBAL010000304.1 GCA_021809225.1 Pseudomonadota bacterium
TTACACATCGCAATTTGAATGTGGACCACCTCGTTGCATTCGGAGCTGTCCTTGAAGCTGGTACTTATGGCACCACCTTAACACGTCCTGATCTCTTTAATGCATATTACACAAAGCAAATTGAACTCATCATGAATCATCATCAAACACCAGTTGTTGTGGGAGAAAGTGATTGGCCCATTCCATTGCCCTTTGTGGACGAATGGGATGCGGCAGCCCTTCATCCTGATAAACTCTGGCAAAGCCCTATTGAATTTGCTCTTCCAAATCTTAGCGTTGTTGATGACAGTATTGTCAATGGAACCTATAAGGTTAAGAAAGGACAACCCCACCCCCTTTCTCTCTTTTCGGCTGAACGTGTTGATTTTTCTGTGGGACGTTTACATCACTATTGTGGAACGTTAGCACAGCACTTTCAGCATTTTATTTTGCTCACAAACTATCAGCGGTACGTAGATGAATTTATCAATTATGCTCATACTTGCCTTCAAGAAAGCGATGAATACACAGCTTTTGTAGAACCAGGAAACTATATTACGCACAATACTTATCTTACATCCAAGAAACCTTCTGGCTGTAAGCTTTCCCTTCTTCCTCAGATGCCAGCTTATCACTTAAAGAAAAAGGACAATCGAGGGATTACCTTCATTAACATAGGTGTTGGCCCAACAAATGCCAAGACGATTACAGATCATTTAGCAGTTTTACGCCCCCATTGTTGGCTTATACTTGGTCATTGTGCAGGACTCAGAAGAAGCCAACGATTAGGTGATTATGTTTTAGCCCATGCTTATGTTAGAGAAGACCATGTCTTAAACGATGATCTTCCGGCCTGGGTTCCTGTTCCCCCTATCGCTGAAATCCAAACAGCTCTGCAAAAGGCCGTTGCGAATGTAACCGGAGAAGAAGGTCATAATCTGAAAGGTCGTATGCGAACAGGAACCGTTGTTTCAACGGATAATCGCAATTGGGAGTTGCGCTCAGAAGAAATGATGGAGCGCTTTCGCCAAAGTAGAGCCATTGCTCTTGATATGGAATCTGCAACCATTGCCGCCAATGGCTTTCGTATGCGTATCCCGTACGGAACTCTTCTCTGTGTTTCCGATAAACCCATTCATGGCGAATTGAAGCTTCGAGGAATGGCACATACTTTCTATCAAAAAAGTATAACGCAACACCTTCGTATTGGTATTGAAACGATTCGTATCCTTGAACAAGAGCTTAATAAAGGTGAGATCGTGATCCATTCTCGCAAACTCCGCACCTTTGATGAACCTCCTTTTCGATAAAATTACATGGAAAAGCTTTAAAGGAAAAGCAGAAGTCTAGTCCTCTGTATACGGCCATAAGACAAGAGACTCATCTTTTACCCAACACATCTTATCTATTTGCCATCCTCCTCCCAAAGCTGTGTAAAGAGCAACAGCATTTGAAGCAAGAGTGGCTTGACTTTGTACCATTTGGAGAGTTGCCGTTTGATAGGTTAGTTCAGCTTGAAGAACGATAATAAAAGTAATGAGTCCAGACTCAAAGCGGAGCAAACTTATATCAGCTGCCTTCTTGCTGGCTTTATAGGCCCGTATTAAGTCGGGATAACGTTCTGCTTCTTCCGCATAATTAACGAGGGAATTTTCCACATCAGCAAGGGCATTGAGGAGCGTACTTTTATATTGATAAAGGTTTTCATCTCGAATCGCCATGGCAGCATTAATCTGTGCGCGGACACGTCCAAAATCGATTAAATTCCAAGTAAGTCCAGGACCAAAAGTATAAAAACTACTGCCAGGACTAATGAAATTTCTAGCAAGGTTACTTTGATAACCTATGATTCCGGTAAAGGAAAAGATAGGAAAAAGGCCACCTTCAGCAACTCCAATTTGGGCGGTGGCTGCAGCTAAGTTTCTTTCAGCAGCTCGAACATCGGGACGTCGACACAAAAGTTCAGAGGGCAAGCCTGCAAATATTTCCGTCGGAATGTAGGGGATTGGCTCTACTTTTGACAATTGATCATAAAGGCAAGCAGGAGGTTTCCCAACTAAAATAGAAAGTTGATGAATAGCTGTTTTTATGCTGGCATTTAAAGCAGGAATCATTGCTTCTGTTTGATCTCGAGAGGTTTCGGCTTGCGCTACATCAATGTCAGTCGCTAAACCAGCCTTCAAGAGGCTCTTATTTAATTTATAAATAGAGTTCCAAGATTCAAGAGATTCTTGGGTTACTTCGAGCTGTTTTTGATAGCTACGCAAGTTGATATAATTAACAGCCACTTGTGCAATTATACTGAGGAGCACACCATGCATATCGTCAACTTCAGCCTCAAGACTCGCCTCAGCTGACTCAATTCCCCGCCGCAAGCGACCAAATAAATCAACTTCCCAAGCCGTTGTCAGTCCTGTGGTAAAAAGATCAAAATAACGACTTGCTCCCATTATCGTTTTTGCTTCTGTGGGAGTTACAGAGCTAAGGTTTTGTCCTGCCGAAAATCTAAATGTATTGAGGCTATTTTCATTATGGCTATAGAGACCTAAGCCATCAATCTCAGGAAAGAGGTCTGCTTCAGTCCCTAAAAAGGTAGCTTGTGCTTGATAAATTGTGGCAAGCGCCACTTTCAAATCATAGTTTGATTTTATAGCATCCCTTACCAATTGCGTAAGCAAGGGATCTTTAAAATTCTCCCACCAACTTATTTCTTCCCGAATATCTCTAGGTTTCTTTTCATTATTTACAGCTGCATTTTTCCATTTTTCAGGCAAACGTACAGAGGGTTCATGATAGTCAGGTCCCACCATACAAGCTGAAAGGAGTAAAAGTGAGGAAAGAATGCTGAGTTTTCTCATCGGGATATCGGCAAGGGGCCGCCATACCTAACATTTGGTCCAACTTTTTCTGCCTTTATATAAACGTCAACTTCTTGGCCCAAGTAAGAGGGCATCTTTTTAGGATCATAGCTATAAATAACTTGGAGAACCCGTGTATCAACTCTTTCTGTAGAATCTCCCGTAAAGGAGGCTTTAGGAATGACATAAGGGTCAATATATTCAAATTTAAGCTTTGTGTTATATAAAATGTTACCACGTAAATAAGCAACAGCAGGTTCGTCTTTATTGAAACGCCAGGCATCATTCTCATCCACATCCACTCTGATATGATAGTTGCTGACATTTCCAATGAGCATATAGGGAGTTGATATGGTATTTGCTGCCGTAACAATAGATGTTGATAATGAATTTTGACCCACAAATTCTCCTGGGTGGATATTAATTTGCATAATTTCACAATCGATGGGCGCCGTAACTGTATAAAAAGCTAAAACGGCTTGAGCTTCATTCACTGTAGCTTGAGCAGCTACAGAAGAAACTTAAAGACACTCAAACATTGCCTACTCTTTGTGATCTCTTTATACAGTCCATAGAATTTTTTTGGTTTGAATTGTTTGAAGACAGTAGGTTTGGACAGGCTTACAGAAAACTGAAAAAAAGCCCAGTAACTCAATTCATTGAAATCAAGGAATTTGAAATTTAAAGAATGCTAGTGTATTGGGATTTTATTCACAGCCGGATGTACGACAAAACCCTACAATTGGGTTTGCCCACTTGTTTTTTTGATTAATTATTG
>JAKBAL010000305.1 GCA_021809225.1 Pseudomonadota bacterium
ACCTTGTGGGAAACCATGTTTTTGCCAATTATCTTCAAATTGCCTTTATACCAGGAACTGGGGAACTTGCGATTTTTTGTGGTGCTTTAATCGGGGCAAGTTTGGGTTTCTTATGGTATAACGCTCCGCCGGCTAAGGTTTGGATGGGGGATACAGGATCTTTAGCTGCTGGAGGAGCCTTAGGCATGGTAGCTGTGATCACAAAGCATGAACTCGTTTTAGCCATTGTTGGAGGACTTTTTGTGATGGAAGCTGTGTCTGTCATTCTCCAAGTTGGCTATTTTAAATTTTCGGGAGGAAAACGCGTTTTCCTTATGGCGCCTATTCACCATCATTTTGAAAAAAAAGGGTGGTCAGAGCCAACGATAGTTTTTCGTTTTTGGATTATCGCTATTGTTTTAGCGTTAATTGGTCTTTCAACCCTGAAATTACGTTAAGAAGATGATCATTCCCATATGGCTTAAAGATAAGAAAATTGCAGTCTTAGGACTTGGTCGATCAGGACGCTCTGTCGTTGAAAGCTTGCTCAAAGCAGGCGCTCACGTTTTTGCTTGGGATGATCAAGAAAAAGCCAGAGTTGAAGCGCATAATCAAGGAATTCCCCTTTACGATCTTCATGCTGTTGACTGGGAGACGATTGATCATCTGATTTTAAGTCCTGGGATTCCTCATCATTATCCTGCTCCTCATCCTGTTGTGGCAAGAGCGCAAATTGCAGGGTTACGTCCTATAAGCGATCTTGAACTTTTGGCTCTAAGTCAGACTCAAGCTCAATTTGTTGGGATTACAGGAACGAATGGAAAATCAACGACAACCACCTTGATCGGGCATATTCTAAAAGAGATGGGTATGTCCGTTGAAATAGGGGGAAATTTGGGGATTCCAGTGATGGAACTCAATCCTTTAAATCAAGACGGTGTGTATGTACTGGAAGTTTCCTCCTATCAGCTTGAAATATCGCCAAGCCTGCATTTTAACGTTGGTATTTTATTAAATATTACGCCTGATCATTTAGAACGGCATGGAGGAATGGATGGGTATATTGCGGCGAAAAAATTTATTTATAGGAAGGCAACGCCACAAGATACTTTGGTGATAAGTGTGGACGATATTCCATGTTTGACAATCTATGAAGCTTTAAAAGCATCAGAGAAAGTCAAGCTTGTGCCTATTTCCACTTGTAAAGTTCTTGCAGAGGGTATTTCTGTAAAAGCGGGAATTCTCTATGAGAACGCTAACCCCATTATCAATTTGAAAAATGTTGAACGATTAAAGGGACAACATAATTGGCAGAATATGGCTGCAGCCTATGGGGCTCTGAGATCTATGGGGCTTGCACCCCAAGCTATTACTCAAAATATGGCATCCTTTCCTGGTCTTGCTCATCGTCAACAAGTTGTTGCTTATTATAAAGCTGTAACGTTTGTGAATGATAGTAAGGCAACAAATGCAGAAGCGACAGCAAAAGCCTTTGCTTGTTATCAAGATTCTTCGCTGTATTGTCTTTTTGGAGGGCGCCCTAAAGAGGGCGGAATTACAAGTCTTAGGTCTTACTTTCCAATTATTCAACACGCTTTTTTGTTTGGAGAAGCGGCCTCAAGTTTTGCGCTTACCTTAAAGGGAATTGTTCCTTATACATTTTGTGAAACTCTTGAAGAAGCTTTAACAAAAGCTGCAAATATGGCGTTTCATGATCAGAAAGAGAATGCAGTTGTTCTTTTGTCTCCGGCATGCGCGAGCTTTGATCAATTTCGAGATTTTGAAGAAAGGGGAAAGGTCTTTTGTAACTATGTCGAAGAAATCATAGAGTTAGAAAAAAGAGACCTAGAGAAATAAAATGCTATCTTTAGCACGAACAAATACTAATTTAATTGGACAATGGTGGTGGACGATTGATCGATGGACTTTGGCAGCTTTGATGCTTCTCATTCTTATGGGAGTTTTTCTTATTATGGCTGCGAGTCCTGCGGTTGCTAATCAACATCATTGGAGCTCATTTCATTTTATTAAAAAGCACCTTATTTTTTTGATTCCGACCTTTGCTTTATTAATTGGTATTTCTTTTCTCTCCTTACATGAAATTAAATGGTTCGCTCTTGGAATTTTTGGAATGAGTCTCGTAGGTCTTGCTTTTACGGCGGTTATGGGTTCGGAAATTAAAGGAGCGTGTCGATGGCTTGAAATAGGAGGGTTTTCTATTCAATCATCTGAATTTGTTAAGCCTTCCTTTGCCATTATAAGTGCTTGGTTGTTTTCTAAAAAGCAAACTCAATCTTCTTTTCCTGGTAACTTAATTTCCATTGCTCTTTATCTATTGGTTATTATATTTTTGCTAGGTCAACCTGATTTGGGAATGACGGCCTTAATTACAGTCATGTGGTTTGCTCAATTTTTTTTAGCAGGTCTTCCTCTTTTTTGGGTCATTTCGGCTGTAAGCTGTGGCGTTGGTGGACTGATCTCAGCATATTTTCTTTTTCCTCATGTGACGCGACGTGTAGATCATTTCTTAAATTCTGAGGGAGGAAATAAATTTGGGGATCAATATCAAATTAACCAGTCCTTGGATGCCTTTATGAATGGAGGGCTCATTGGTCAAGGGCCAGGAGAAGGGACGGTGAAAAAATATCTTCCCGATGCACACGCAGATTTTATTTTCGCTGTTGCTGGTGAAGAATTTGGAATGATCTTGTGTTTTGTGCTTGTTTGTACGTTTGCCTTTATTCTTTTGCGTTCCCTTAGCCGTCTTTTTGATGAAAATAATATGTTTGTTGTTCTTGCGAGTGTAGGGCTTGTTGTTCAGTTTGGATTACAAGCAGTTATTAATATGGCATCAACCTTAAGTCTTATGCCCACAAAAGGGATGACTTTACCCTTCATTAGTTATGGAGGGTCTTCAATGATGGCTCAAGCCATAGGGATGGGGATGGTCTTAAGTCTTACCCGGCGAAGGATAGGGGACTTATGAAGAAATTTGAAAAACGTGTCGTCCTAGCGACAGGAGGGACAGGAGGACATGTTTTCCCGACGCAAGCTTTAGCGAGTGCACTTGTAGAGCAAGGGTATCATGTTTTTATATTTAGTGATGATCGGGGTCATCGGTTTAATGAGTCGTCCTTTTTTAAAGTTAAGATTCCTGCTTCGCAACTTAAGGGGTCAATGGATCAGAAATTAAAAGGTGGACTAGAAGTCATAAAAGGACTTGGACTGGCCCTTTATCATTTACGACGATTAAAGCCTCGTGTTGTTGTAGGATTTGGAGGATATGCGTCTTTACCAACCATGATGGGGGCGGCAGCTCTTCGTCTCCCTACAATAATTCATCAAGCAGATGCTTACTTTGGCAGGACAAATCGTCTTTTAGCTCCATTTATTATGCGGATTGCAACGTCTTTTCCATCAGTCAAAAATATTCCAACATCATGCCAACATAAAGTAAGTTTTACAGGGCTACCTGTTCGTTCTGATATTCAACCTGCTCCTTACGTATCGTCTGAAAATAACGCTCCTTTTCATATTCTTGTAACGGGGGGAAGCCAAGGAGCAAAGATTTTTGGAGAAGTTATTCCTCAAGCTGTGGCTCTTTTAGCCCAGAATCTTCAAAAACG
>JAKBAL010000306.1 GCA_021809225.1 Pseudomonadota bacterium
CTTGTGTCTGCTATCTTGCTGGAAATTCATCAAGATTGGGCTGCGGAAAGAAAATATTTGAACTTGGAGGACTAAAACCCCAGAAATAGAGGGTCAGATAAATTTACAGAAAAATTGTTGCACTATCTAATGAGCGGCAACTTTGATCGTAACTACCGGCAACTTTGAATTGGAATCGGTGACAACTTTAATCGTAATCACCTGCAATCTTTAATCGTAATTAATGGCAACTTTGAATTGGAATCACCGGCAACTTTGGAGCGGAATATGCAATCTTTCAAACAAGCTCTTTCAACAGCTCTTTGAAGGTGGGGTTACTCTCATTACGAAAATCAAGAAAAATATGAAAAATTGTCTTATGGAAATGGCTGATAAGTTGATGTTAATGCGACGTTTCTTTGTCGAAACTATCTTTTCCTCAATAAAGTCTTTGGATACTTTAATCCATCATCGACACCGTTGCTCCATTAATGCTTTTGCACATCTCTTCGCAGGACTTATTAACTATCAACTCAGGCCAGACAAACCTTCTCTTCATTCTTTTTCTAACATTATCCCTTAAACGCAAATCGGGTTAATAAAGATATTTTTCTAAGTTAATTGGCTAATTTTTTCAGATTGCAACACTCTTATAAGATGTTTTTTAAGAATTTTTAAATCTTTAAACGATAACCTCAGATAACAACGGCTGGTAAAATTCCTTACAGCTAAAAACGGAGGTTTTATGAAAAGTTTAAATTTTATTTTCTTATCTCTTTTTTTTCTTCTCGTTTGTTCTGAAGTTGCTTTTACGGTTCCCACTTGTGATGCTCCACCTAAGACAACAGCTGAGGCCAAAGAATGTGCAGAAATGTTAATAACATCAAAAACTGATGTACTTTATGAATATGCAGAAACAAAAGGGCATTTAGGTAACATTGAAGTATGCACGAGTACCTCTAACCGTAAATCATACTTTACAGATAACTACGCAGATTTTGGTACTATGGCCGCTGCTAACGTTCGAGATTGTGCTGAAAGTAATCAGGATTCCGATGCTTTTCAATGCTGGATTCAGGATGGTCCCCCGGCATGTTATATTAGAAAAGGATCGACAGGGGAACTCTCAACCGTTGCATGTATGAGATTAGGAAAAAGTAGTGGAAAGCTTATTACTTTATTTCCTTATGAGTGTGATTAAAAAAACAATCTTTTAAAGACTCTCCTTCATAAAGCAAGGAGAGTCTTATCAAGTAGTCTTGGATTTGAAAAAAATTCCTACCTTTGAAATACTTCGGGAGTCAAAGGTAGACCTAAATCCTTTGCGTATTCATTACTTTTCAGAATATCTTTGGAAAAAGGAGCTGTTCCTTCTCTATACTTGTCGGATAACGTTTTTCTTATTTCTGGGTTTAATAATGAGAAATTTTTATAGTAAAATATATAAAGCATAGAGTCATCGATAGTTTCATCGTCATCCCCAATAGCTTCATGAAGGGCTTCTTGTGTTTTTTGATAAAGGCCTTTATAGATTTCTTTTGCTTCTATATCACCTATTCCATATAAAATGTTAAGAGTCTTCACATAATTTCCGAATTTTTCTTCATAAGGCGCTAAAGAGGATTCTCCTTTCGGAGGATAAAAATTTTCGAACTCCGTTAAAAGGTTTTGTAACACAGAAATTTTACGCGCAGCATCTTCTTTCCATTCTGCACAAAGGTTCAAAATTTGTTCGAAGCCAGTCCCTGTAATAGCACGAGATACTGATACCCTTTCCTCACCATTCTCCTCTAAGGATTTGCTATGATTTGGAAAAATTAAGTATAGTGCAAAAATAAATAAAGTTAATTTTTTAATCATCGTTTACTCTCAAAATTAAAATTTGCTTTGAATATTAAAATAGTTGTTAATATGAATTTAGTAAATAGGTTTTTTTTAATATTTTACAAGAATTTGTTTTTAAAGGTGAAAACATCTATGAATATTCCGAAAAAATGGAAGACATTATTGTTAAGCCTTTGTGAATAAAACCAAAAGAAACTATCAATTGTCAATTAAAAATCCCTTAGCTAGAGTAAAAATTTTTTAGATACCGTCCTCGCTACCCGATAGTTTTTGGAGGGGTTGAAGGATGGAGTGAAATCTGATAAAAGCCATTGATCTTAAACACCTTTTATTGGCATTAAATGACTCAGCAGCTCTCACTTCTAAAAATAATGACTAGCTCTTTTTCTTGGCATCCGTCAAGAATTAAGTGTTGTGCTTTCATGGTTGTAGGTGTCTCTTGACCGTTCCATCTGAGATTAATTGTTTTTTATACCAAGGCTCAAGTCCTTTGTAAAAGGTATCTCCCTATCTTTTTGCAAAATAGAGAATACCTAAATCCTTTCAACCTGTTAATCTACTTTCTTAAACGCAACTCGGGTTATATACTAAAATATATTAAGGAAAAATAGGATAAATACTCTCTTTTTTCAGGCCCTTATATAAGCCTTAGAGAATATGCAGATCTCAAATTAAGCAAGAAAGGTATAGCCATGCAATTAAAGATAAAAGCGCTCTTTCACTCTCTTGTTTCTATTCTTTTATTTTTTAGCTTTTCTAGCTTAGTAACCGCTGGATACAAGAATGAAATTCCAAGTTTAGAAGAATTAGGTTCAGAAGAATGGGTTATAACAAAAATGAGAAAATACCCTGAGCTTGAATGGCTTCTAGATACAAATGTCCAACACACTCAGGAAGGTAAATCAGAGCAACTCACATATAGTTGGTCACAAAAAATCACGGGACAACATTACCCAGAATTCGAGAGAACTATATTAAGCATGCTGTGCCTCTATCTTATAGCCGATGGAAGTGATGAGGCATATAATCGTTTTACGCTATTGCAGAATCCGGAAGATAAACTATCCCCTGATTCGTTTAAGCAATTACATGAATTTGCAGATAATGTTCTTGATGCGACCCCCTATCAACTTCAAGCTGTAGAAGTTAATCTTCTGTTAGGAGACCTCGGAAAAACGCAAGTTGCGCGGCAAAGAGCAAAAGAGTTTAACATTTCAGAGCCAGATCATGATCGTTTCTTAGCTGCTTGCTTAAAAGAATGCCCAAACATATTTCCTACTTTTAGCACTCTTGAACCAGACATCCAATTTGAAATAAAAAATGGCGCAGGTCTTGTTCATTTTGGGCATATGACACATGTGGAAGGAGGACCTTCTATGCTTACGCAGCTTAAGAAATCAAGGGTACTTGACGATCCTACAGGCTTTGATTTTGAAATACTTACCCATATTTGTGATGTGAGTGCAGCGCGTGGGCATGAAGACAATAGAGGCTCAAAAGTCTTGACAGAAAATACCTTTAGAGCCCTAGAAAATATAAAAGACGCATTACATTATCTTTCTACTCATAATGAAGAGGAAACTCTCAAATATTATTTATTAGCACGCGCTAAAGGGTTAGGTTTGGATGAAGGTCAATCTCCACAACTAGTCTTGGCTCGTCTTGGGGCTATGATAAGGCTCTTTTCTAAAGAGGAAGGCGATGCTCTACAAAAAGGATACGCATCACTCACCAATGAACAGAAAGAACTTTTAAATAATGAATTAAGCCCTTTG
>JAKBAL010000307.1 GCA_021809225.1 Pseudomonadota bacterium
AAGCGGTTGCTAAAATTAATGTTTTTTTATAATTCTTCATTTTTTTCTCCTTTATTTTTCATTTTAATTTTCAAATTTTAAATTAATTCATTTAACTTTTTTGAGGGTTAGGGGGAAAAATTGTTCTTATACATTTGCCTTCCTTTCTCTCTGGTTGTTAATCTTTCTGCCTGCTTTAAGAATCCGACAAAACCACCTCTTTTAAAAGTTTAATAAAATTTTTTATTTAAACGATGAGATATTAAAGGGAAAATTCTTTTTTATGTGTGAGTACTTTTCTTTGAAGAAAAATTGTAGAATTACTTTTTTCATGGCATACCATAAAAAAAGCTTCTGAATGGTCAAAGGGCAACGTCCCCATTATCGAAAGTTTGGTCGCATATCTTGCTTGGTTATCTTTACTTTAAAGGAATCCCTCTAATGCTTAACCCACTTGTCACCTTGCTTAACGTATTTCTTCTTTACAGCTGCCCAAGCTACTTTATGTGCAATTTCTTCCTGTGATCCTTGCGTCTTTCTTTTCTGAGGGTTTTTGTATTCTTCCCAGGCGTGGTTAAAGGCTTCGAAATAAATTTCTTGAGCGTGCTTTGGCAGCACCCCACTTACAGACTCTGGTAAGTCAGCTAGAATCTTATAAGGCATTTGTTTCCCTGTCTTGAATGCAAGATATATTTTTGCGATTTTGCAGGTTTCGTAATAAAGCGAAATTGTTGAATAAGGTAACCTAGGGAATATTCTGTCATCTTAGTTGCAAATAATCGCATAATCTTAAAGCCTCAAAAAAACTAAGGGAGAAAATCCTTCTTATATGAATAGCTATTTTACGAACTCGCTATCACGCTCAGAAGATGAAGTTAATCAAGACAATCTCTTTTCTCCCTTAAAAGTTAGTTTGTAAAAATATATCAATTATTTTATTTGTTTTTCTCTGCCTTTCGTTGAGCTTTTTCTGCTTTTTGTTTCTCTTTATCTTTTTTACGTTGGGCGTCCCATCCCTTAGCTACTTTTTTCCCAGCGTCTTCAGTTTGCCCTAGAACTCTTGCCGCTTCTCTTCCCACTTTTTGCGGGACTGTTGGTTGATTTTTTTCGTCCTCATTTCCGCTCGCAAAAGTTCCATTGGGAACGACAAGGCCTACAAGTAGGGCTAATAAACTTAGCTGTTTTATATTCTTCATTTTTTTCTCCTTTTCCTTTTGCTTTTAAAAAGTTGTTATTTTATGAGCTTTCAAAAACTTTTATCTGAAAGCTTATTAAAGGATATTCAAAAAAATGGTTTGCATGCCAGTTTAAGTCATTAAAAAATTTAAACTATTAATAAGGAATAGGATGAGATCACACTGGAATAACGGCCCTCTCCTTTTCAAGCTGATAAAAGGCGCCGTTTTATGGATGGAATTTATCCTTTAAAACGCCAAGATCTTTGAATAAAAGTCAAAATGAAAATGATGTGAACTTAGCTTTCTAAACAAGGGAAAAAACATGTTTAAGTGATCCTCCTTAAGAGAGTTAAACGGGGGCTTTTTGAAGCTATTTTCTCGATTTTTATTCCCAATTCATTGAATTGAGGCGCAATTCACCAAACAAATTCAATAAGTTATGCGTAGGTCTTTATAATAAATCACTGACGCATTATCCAAAGAGGAGTAAGTCAGTAGAGCCTTCATCTTTTTCATTAGCTCTCTTTAGAAAAACAATGAAGAAGAAACTATTTTTTCTCTTCTCGCTCAACCCTTGGAAATACGGCTTGAGGCTCTTGCAGTCGCGCGCCAGCCTTCAAGGGTATTTTGAGCGCTTCAAAGGTTCTTTCTACCTGCCCAAGCTGATCAAGAATTTTAGCAGCCGCATCGGGCATAAGGGGCTGAATATAAATAGCCACGTGCCGTATGACTTCAGCTAATACATAAAGGACTGTCCCCATACGCAGATGATCTTGCGGATCTGTTGATTTCTTTAATGACCACGGTTTTTGCGAATCTACATACCTATTTGCTACAGCAATCACTTCCCAAATATGCTGGCAATAAGTTTGAAGGGCTTGAATGCTGATTGCATCACGTAAAAGATCATGGAGATGAGCTGCTTTAGCCAGAATTTCACGATCTTCACCTTTCAAATCATCAGGAGATGGAATGGAGGCATTCGCATTTTTATAAATGAAAGACATGACCCGTTGAACTAAATTTCCTAAATCATTCGCAAGATCGCTGTTTAACCGCTGAACCAGTGCCGCATCAGAATAATCTCCATCTTGGCCAAAAGTGATTTCTCTCATCAAAAAGTAACGCACAGGGTCGACCCCATAAGTATCAATGAGCTTAAAAAGATCCACCACATTTCCCAATGATTTTGACATTTTTTGCCCATCGTGCGTCCACCAACCATGCGCAAAAATGCGATCAGGGGGACTTAGATCTGCTGCCATCAAGAAAGCTGGCCAATAAACAGCGTGAAATCGAAGAATATCTTTACCCAATAAATGTATTGAACCCGGCCAGAAAGTACGAAACTCTTCTGCTTCAACATTTGGATATCCTAAAGCTGTAATATAATTCGTTAAAGCATCTATCCAAACATACATCACATGGGTGGGATCACCAGGAACAGCAACACCCCAATCGAACTTTGTCCGGGAAATGGACAAATCTCGTAATCCTCCCTTAATAAAGCTAAGAACCTCATTTCGCCGTCCAATCGGCGCTATGGCTTGAGGATTGGCTTCATAATAATCTAAAAGAGGCCTTTCCCAAGCTGAAAGGCGAAAGAAATAGGAAGATTCTTCCATCCACTCAACAGGCGCACCACTAGGAGCTTTTCCATCAACAATTTCAGACGCTTCATAATAGGCCTCATCACGCACAGCGTACCATCCCGCATAGGTGCCTTTATAAATTTGTCCTGCCGCTTCAAGTTTTTTCCAAAGGGCTTGAGCCGCCTCATGGTGTCGCTTTTCCGTTGTGCGTAAAAAAATGTCCTGCGACGCATTAATTTTATGGGTCATATCAAGAAAAATCTTCGATAGACGCTCTGTATAATCTTTTGGCGTCTCCCCTGCTTCTACGGCCGCTTGAGCGACTTTTTGACCATGTTCATCTGTGCCAGTCAAAAACACCACACGAGCCCCCGCAAGACGCCAAAACCGCGCAATCACATCAGCCGCAATTGTGGTGTACATATGACCTAAGTGTGGCTTATCATTAAGATAATAAATGGGTGTTGTAACGTAGCATGTCGTCATGAGGCATTCCTATTTTGTAAATTTGCAAAAACACACGTCAACGTTGCTTTTCGATCTAACTGAGCAAAGCGGCATTGATCAAAAAGGCCTTCTATTTTTCCTTGTATAACAAGGGTCTTCTCTAAAGAATAGTCTTTAAAAAAAGAAGCCTTTCCCTTAATTTTCTCTAAAAGATGATGATGGAGGAAATTTCTTAACAAGTCTTCAACAAGATTATAGGAAGCTTCTTCTTTACCATAATCATGAACAAAAGAGGTAGCCACTCCTCCCTCTAAGATTTTTTGCAGCTCCTTATAAATCTGAGTTCCCTCTCCTTCCATCAATCGGATCAATCGGCCTGGACTTCCTTGGCTTATTGAGAAA
>JAKBAL010000308.1 GCA_021809225.1 Pseudomonadota bacterium
TCAGCTTGACCATGCATCCAAGTAGGTTGAATTTGATATCCCTGTATCATAGAGGCTTTTCTTCCCAAAGGCCCCAAAACAAGAGAAGGAGGAGTTACCGATACACGCCTTGGACCAATAGATGGAGGAGGAAGGATAGGAGCGCTTGTATTTATCTTCCTTGATGAAAAACGTTTTTGACCATTATCCACACATGCTTTAAGTACAATACCATCTATTCCTTCGTTACTTTGAACAGGACACAGCATCATACGGTTTTGTAAAGAAGTCCCCAAAATAGGCTGTGCACCTGAAATACTTTCAAATGGGAATGCGACAAGAAATGAAAGCGTTGATACAAGCGCTGTTGTTGAAAGATAAGCTCTGAGTTTCATGATCTCCACTGCCTTCCTGATTTATTCTATTAATTATTATTTTTTTAAGTCGTCTGAGATTTTTTCTGATACTTTTTAAGTTATTTTTTATAAAGGTATTTTATGACTTCTTTGTATTATTGAAATACACCTACACTTTTATTTTCTTCCGTTATTTTTAAACTGTCAAGTTTATTTTCATGCGTAAAAGATCAGAGAAATATGAGCTTAAGTAAGAAGAAATCAGCGCCCTTAAATGGCTCAAACCTTTCTCTTTCTCCCGCCTATATATCTCATCTTTTAACACTCCTAAGGACTCTGCTGTATTAGATATTAATCTTTAATTACAAGCGGGAAATATTCATGATAAGCAGCGCGATCACATCTAAAGACATACATCTTAATCATCGGATACTTTAGTCCACGATTAACGTCATAAGGAGGGACAAGGAGGGATATCTTTTTGTGTTCCATATCTTCCAATGCAACTTTGTTCGTACTTTGCACCCCAAAATCTATTCCTATAAGTTGAGGTGTCATTTCAAAAGCATAGTGTATTAAAGCAGATGTAATTTCAGGTGTGTAGGATGTATAAGAAGGATAAAGAAGAATACTGCTTGATCCTAACTCCGTCCGATCGTCCTTTCTCAATCCACCGGCTTCTGAATAAGGAACCCCATTGCCTTCAGGATTTTCCGGGCTTTCCTTAAAAGTTGTATCCCTATTTCCTGCTTTAAATCCACAGATTCCCATAAAAGAATGATCTTCTTTTAAATACAAAAGCCACAAGCCCAAAGGCGTTGTGTTTTCAGCGACAAGGACATTTTGAATCAGTTTTTTAATCCACTCTTTTTGCCGAGGTCCGTAGGAATTTGCCATGATTTCTTTATTCATTAAAACGTCACTCACTTTTTTAGCATCTCCTTTTTGTGATGTAAGAGGCATAAAGATAATATGAGGTGACGTAAATTCTTTCACTTTTATTGAAGCTAACACTGAGCTGATAAAAAACCCACTAACCATAAGAACGTTTATAAGAACGCTAAGGCACATAAAAACAAATTTTTTATTAATACATGTGTTCATTTTATTTTAACTCCTTCTTATGAGATGAACAAAAATTCAGCTCTATTGTGGGATAAGAGCATGAACTTAGTTTATTTTATTGTACACAAGGCAAAACTGCTCCCCTGAAAACGCAAGTCCTATCTTTAAGACATGCGTAAGATTTCGTTGCTTAAGCTCAGTGATATAGGATTTCTGATCAATTTGAATGAGTGCTTCTTGGGCGCTTTTTTCAAGAAGGTGTGTGATCTCAACCTCTGACAGATTTTGGGCTTCAGGGCCTTTGACGTGTTTAAATTCCATGAGAATACTGAGTTTGTTTGGCTCTCTCGCCATAATGGCGTAGTCATAGCGCCCAAGTCCACTTTCTCTGTTTGAGCGAATCTCATAGGTGGGAGATCCATGAAGACTTGCTGTAAGTCCTATCATAAGCCCATGATAAAAGGCTTCAGGGCTTCTCCCTGTGTCATGCACACTCACGGTATGTTCTATAATGTCCTTAAGTTGACTTATGAACTTTTCCATATTCCCTGTCAAAAGATCATTCAAAAACGCTGCATACCAATCAAGGCCATAGTCTTGTGAAAACCATTGTTTAATAATCTTTTGAAAAAGAGATTGAATCTCTTTGTTTGGGATAGTCAGCGTACACAGTGGTCCATCGGATGTAAAAGAATGAGACAAAGTCGTCAAATACCCTGTCATCAAGAATAAACTCCATATCATCGTTGGGGTGCTTTTTTTGAAATCTCCAAAAACAATATTCTCATCAATCAATCGTTCCATACACTCGCCTTTGAGAAGATCTTCAAACTGTTCCTTAAAAGAAAGAGAAGACGTCGAAAGCAGGCTTTTAATAAGCTCATTATCAGAGGTATTCACCCAAAAGGGCTGAAGGAGGCCCTCGTCTTGAACACAGTTAATAATGGACCAAGGATTATAGAGGGTTGTCTCGCCTATGTGATAGCCATTATACCATTCTTTGACCTTCATTGCTTTATCTTGAAGACTGGATTGACTCAAAAGTTCCATTACTTCGGCCTCTGTAAATCCAAAATAAGAGCTAAAAGGTGTATTTAAAATGGAATAAACTTTTAAATTGTTCAGCCCTGAGAAGAGACTCTCTCGAGAGACACGCAAAATACCTGTAAGAATGGCTTTAAATAAATAAGGATTATCTTTAAGACCTGCACTGAGGAAGTTTCGAAAAAACGGCACTATTTTATCGTAAAACCCATGAAGATATCCAGCTTGAATCGGCGTATCATACTCATCAATGAGGACAATCGGATTTTGTTTATGATGAAGAGAGAGACATTCAGTAAGCATTTTAAGAGAGTTTCCAAGATCTACCTCATCCGCCTCTCTCATTAGAATACGACGGTAAAAAGATTTTTGAATTTCAGAGAGCAAAGTGCTTTCTTGAAGATATGAAAATTCAGCATACACGTTTACAATAAGAGCATAAATTTGTTTGTAAACATGCTCAAAATCACGATCTTTAACATCTTTAAAAGAAAGAGAGATAACAGGATACTGTCCTTGTTGATCCCAATAAAAAGGACCAGCTTCAGAGATTTTAAGACCGTCAAATAATCCTTTTGTTGGAAAAGATCTGACTTGCTCTGCAAAGAAATACTGCAACATCGAGAGGTTCAGCGTTTTTCCAAAACGTCGTGGACGTGTGATAAGGATAACTTTGGGAGACGCATCAATGACTTCTTTAATGAAAAGCGTTTTATCCACAAAAGTATAGTTTTGCTGAATAATTGTTTTAAAATCACTTTCACCAATAGGGAGTCTCATGAGATTCTCATTCTCTAAAATGCAAAGAAAAGAAGCATCAGATCTTCTTAATAAGTTCCATTATTATTTTTAGCATATCTTAATTTAACCTCAAACGAAATCTTTATCCCAGTTTACTCTTCTTTGTTTTTCAAAATGGGATTAGGGCAGCCACTCCTTACACAAACTCAGCTTACCTCATTAACAAGACCTTTCTTTGTTTTCAGATCTTGACAGATGCCTCTGAATCCGTCATTTCCTGAATCATGTGGCTTTATGTTTTTTATTAAATAAACTCATTCTGACGATAGATTTTACAAGGATTATACGATGACCAAAATCTCTTCCAAGACCTCTCATTCCACTGATGAAGAAGCACTCG
>JAKBAL010000309.1 GCA_021809225.1 Pseudomonadota bacterium
AGGAAAGTATGTACGTCACTGGATCCCCGAATTAGACCTTCTTCCTGATAAGTATATTCATACTCCATGCGAAGCTCCCACAAATATTCTTAAATCAGCAGGCATTAGATTGGGTGAGACTTACCCTTATCCTCTTGTCGGATCATACAAAAGCCCGTCTTCATGCGCTCAAAGCTTTTGAATTGACCAAAGCGTTCATTTCAAAATAATCAAGCAGCAATTTTTTGGGGCTTTCCAATGGCTTCCACTCCATCGGAAAATTTGACACCAGAAATAACCTTTGGCAACTGATTTTTTCCATCCAACCGTCTCCACGTTTTCTCAGCGCTCTTAATAAGCTTGAAAACCATAATCAACCCCGTTTCCCGAGATAAGCATCCCTTAGAGCGTTTCGTTCGATGGCGCACCGTTGCAAAGGTGCTCTCAATAGGGTTTATTGTACGAATATGCTTCCAGCGCTCGGCAGGGAAATCATAAAAAGCCAGCAATGCATCTCGATCCTTTTCCAAGCGCTCCGTTGCCTGAGAATATTTTTTCTCATATTTATCAAGAAATAAAGGTATCCCCTCTAAAACTTAGGGAGCATTGAAGTCGCCACGAACCTCAGCCAGTTTGCAGGAGTTGAACGATTTCTTGAGCTTCTGTTGTATCTCGATGAACTTCCTCAGAAATAATTTTTGCTGTTGCATCATCAAGGTACTGCTGTAATTCCTTGCTGAGGGCCTGATAGTGAGGCCACAGCACACCATCAATGAAAGCTTCTGGCCCTCGGACCATCACGGTCGTATGCCTTTGACAGGCATACCGATAAGGACTTAAGGAATACCGACGACAGTGCTATAAACAATTGCCTCGACCATTGATCACTTAACGTAAAGGTATATTCGAGTGAGGCCTCCTCTTTAGACGCTTGGGCGAGCTTTGTTTTGAGACGTTCAAGTGCGGCTCCCGCAGCATCTCTCTCGCCAAGTGTACCGGCTCCTTCAAACAAGGCTTCAATTTTACGGAGTTTCAGACGGAGTTCTTCTTCACTGACCATTTGCTTCAAGCAGCCTGAGATAAGGAGTTGGATCGACCAGGATTCCCCGTCTCCTTTATTAAATTCGCCAGAGAGGGCATGTCATATTTCTGAATGATACGATCATAAAAGTAATGATAGACATTCACCCCATGTTTCTTAGCAGTTTCAACAATGGTCATCAATGTATCTTTAGCCTCAGTTCCCTTTGAACTCATTGTATGAAGGCTAATGTCCCGTTTCCGCACCTGCGCTCGAGCTCCCAATTCGGAAGCATTGTTATGCAAAGGAAGCTCAGTATATTGCAACACGAGCAACAAAGAGTCCCTCCTTGATTTTGTTAGCGCTATTCGTTTGTCCAATTCATTATACCCCGTTTTTTCTCTAAAAAGAGTATCGAACTTTTGATCAAGCTTCTTAGCTTTCCTTGGGCTCGGCGATTCCTTATACTTCAGGAGATCATGATAGTATGTCCAAAACCTTTTTAAAAAGTTTTCAAGATATATCTTGTGCAATGTAAAGTGGGGCGTCAATTTCTTGTAGTGTCTGCCTTCATGAATCCAGCATGATGCAATGCGTTCCATAATTTCATTAAATTGAGGAGCCTCATCCGTCAGAATCATTGGAAGAGCATGGGGTAAAGCTTGATAAGAGGCAATTGCACTGGCTTCCAGAATGATTTTTCTGCTTTTCGTGTGCTTGTTTGGATTTGGAAAGAGAGTCTCCAAAAGACCCTCCATTTTTTCACGATTGAGAGGCTCCTCAATGTGCTTCTCTTTCAATGCCTTTAGGGATTTTACAGGGAGTTTGAACTGGCTCATAAGAGCATAGGCCATATCATTCACCTTAAAGGTGAGAGGTCCCATAGTTAAAATTTTCAACAGGGTCAATCGATCCTTATGAGGGCGCGTAAAATAGGCGGTAAACTCACTATTGCAAAGAATGTGAGTATAATGATTTTTGCCTTTCACACGAGCGCCTGTGTCATCCATTTGCTTAGGACTTTGTGAGCTCATCCCTTCTTTCACAATCTCTTTCTTCTCCTGATGATAAGCTTCCTTATGATCTGTCAACATACGGGAGATGGTACAGGCTGAGATAAAAATCCCATGAGTTTGAAGTGTATTCACAATGGCCGACTCTGTCATATTCGACTCATAATGAGAACTCAGAATATAGGCCTTCACTCCTGGTCCAAATTCACCTTCATAGCCCTTGGGAAGATCTCCAACAAATAGTCTTCTTCAGAGAAGGAGAATAATAAGTCTCTCTTTCAAAACGAATGTTATCCGTACGAATGATAAGGTCTTGCGCAATCACTGACCGGCACCCTTTAAAAACTGCATCAGCGGGTAATGTACTCTTGTCTACCCTACACCTTACGTGACGATTAATCGTGATCTTATGATTCTTTGCCTTTGATTTTCGCGTCTTTTTAAGAGTCAGATTCTTCCGCTCTGCTTCTGAGGAAATGTTCCGGGAAGGTGTTTGAGGCCGAATGTTGGGTTTTCCTTGCTCACCTTTAAGACGATTATTTTCATCTCGCAGCTTTTGGTTTTCAACTCGTAAGTCTTTAACAGTCTTCTCAAGGTCCTCTATCTTGTTCAATAAAAACCTTAGGAGAGCCCTGAGGTTCGGCTCCAATGCGTCAAAATCTACTTCTTCAATGGCTTTATTTAGATCTATTCCCACATCTTGATCTGAAGTTCTTTTTGTCATTATTTTTATCTCATAGCGACTTCAGCTGTATTATATATTTTTTCCTAACATTTGGAATACATAAAAAAACTACCTCAAAAAAACTCAGGGCCCTAACTTTTAGAGGGGATACTGAGGTCGAATGGTAGGTTTTCCTTGTTCACCTTTCAAACGATTATTCTCATCTCGTAGTTTTTGAACCTCAGCCCGTAATTTTTTATTGTCCCTCTCAAGTTTTTCTATCTTGTTTAATAAAAGAGTCAGTAGAGCTTTAAGGTTTGGATCTAAAACACTTAGATCTATAGCCTTCAGGGCTTCATTAAGGGGGACCATTTCTATACTTGGTTCGGCGAATTTTTGTGCCATTATTTTTTCTCAAATAAGAAAGTATAAAAGTACTCTATAAAAATTCCCAAAATCGTTAAACAAAAAAATTAACATTTGTAGCTAAATAAAAAATGACTGAAGGTATCTTTACTTAAATCTTACCTCTCCATCACTCATAGAGCGGATACCGCCACGCTATAATGTTTTTTATAGTCATTTTTTTAATTGTTAATCTCCCGTAGCTGAGCTGTTTCTATAGAACATCCGGATTTTAATATCTTAACCCGAGCTATGGATAAGAGATGAGGTTATTCAAAGAGTGAAGGGAAGGTTTGTCGGGCCTAAGTTGATAGTTCACGAGGCCAGCAAAGAGATGAGTAAAAGCATTGATTGGACACCGATGTCGATGGTGGATCAGTATATTCAAGCATTTGAGAGAAGAGAAAATAGTCTCAATGAATGACCTCTTCATAAGCATCAATTTATCTTGCATTTCCATTAAGCAATTTTTCATATTTTTCCTGATCTT
>JAKBAL010000310.1 GCA_021809225.1 Pseudomonadota bacterium
AGCCACACCATTTACATTTATTGTATTTACAACTCATTTTTCTTTTATCTCCTTAATGTGTTATTAAACTTAATAAATAAAGTCCGTAAAGAAGTGGTATTCCGTTCTCTTTACAAGCCTTATAAATCGTTTCTTCTATTGTTTCATAACCGTAATAATTCATTTCACTAACCCCATTGATTTCGCCCAACCATTAAACTTCTGTTGATTACAGTAAGGGCAAGGTTTAATTCCTTTAGCGTTTGGTGCTACTAGTACCCAACCACTACCACCACAATTCTTACATTTCTTCTGTACTTTATCTGTCTGTTTCATTTATTTACTCTCCCATTGATTCCACATTTTGACTAATTTCTGCCACATATTATCGCAGTGTTTATCAGCCCATTTTATATTTGCCATTACATCAGACTTCATTTTTTCAATCTGCTTTTTCAATGCAATATTCTGTTCTATGGTTTTATCCATGTCAGATTGTAAGGCTAGTCCTTGTTCCTGCATTTCTTCCTTAGCCTTGTTATAGCCGAACTCTGCACCTTTTTGAAAAGCAGGCACAACATCTTCCTTTAGTTGTTCTTCTGTATCTGCGTAACTGTGCATACATTCATTTTCAAAATATTCTTCTGCTTCTTTCTCAAACATAGTTACTCCTTACTCATCAACGGCTAAACAATTAAATTGTTGCTGTCCTAAAACTGGCTCTATAGTATAGTCTGCATAATCGCATGTTTCGCACTTTCCTGAACATTTAGATTCAAACTCTGCTTGTCTTTCTAAACATTCAATGCAGGCAATTTCACCGTCGATTAGTGCGCAACCGCATAAATCTTTACTATTATTAAGTGAACATTTACCGTTCAAAAAATCTCTTTCCATAATTTTTCCACGTAAAATATGACTTTTTTCTTATGCTCTTTTTACTTCAAGAGTAGGTATGCACAACTTAACGGCTAGGTCGTGTTCAAGCTGCGCTCCTTTGCTGTCCTGCCAGTTATCTAAGAAATAGATATAATCACATTCGCAAAGCTCTTTAATGTCCTGCTTCATGTAGTCGGCCCATGTGTAACCGGGTACGATTCCGTGTTTTGCAGGGTTAAAAGTTGAATATCCCATTTTGCGTAATAGTCTTTCTGCATGCGCAAACTTTAATTTGTAAGCTTCTTCTGTAAGCCCCGTAATCTTTCCACTAATATAAACTCGTTTCATATTGTTTATTCTCCTTATGCACTCTTTTTTACTCGTTCTTTTAATATGTTAGATGGAAGCCTTTCAAGCCAGTTGTAAAATACTTTCTTGACTTCTTCGTTTGGGCATATATCGCTTGCCCATTCATCCGCATAAAACTGGCCAATTTCTTTTCTAGGAAGTATTTCCGCTGTAGCAACCGGATTTCCATCCCTTAGAATAAAAGCAAGTAAACATTTTCTATCTCTAACTTTCTTCATGTAATCACAACGGACTATACACTGGTGTAATTGATCCGCTTGTTTAATCCATTCAGAAGGCTCGCTTGAAAATAAAATTGTATAACCGTCTATATTCTGGTTATAAGCAATGTACTTTTCGATTGCTTTTTCTAAACCTGCAAACTTTGCTTTTTCTTTATTGGCCTTAATCTCATTAACTTCGTTCAATACTTTCTCGTGAAAAGCTCGTAAGTCTTTTGGATATAGCCAGTAATTGTCCTGTATGTCGTGTTCAGTCTGTTTAAGTAAATCTATATAATCTTCATAAAGCCGGTTACTTCCGTAAAGATCACTTCCCTGGGTAACTAAGTATTTGTAAAGCTTGTATGAAAAGTTTTTCCAGCATGCAGACTGCGCTTTTTTATAACGGTTCCATTCTACAAAATCGATTTTGTACTTAATGATTTGCTGCAGGTCTTTTAGTCTAAGAGTAGTTACGTCAAAGTCTTTGTTTGCTTTAAGCCACGTATGTAATTCTTTGCGCTTTCCTTTTCCTAGTTTCCAGAAGCTTTTATTAAAAACTAAGTTGATTAATCCTAAAGCAAGTAGCATTTCTACTTCTTTGTGTTCCATCCATATAGGAATAACTCTGATTACCTGCGCTTTACTGGCTCTTTTCCATTTTTTAAGTACATACTTAAACTCTGGATACAAAATAGTGATAAGTTCCTTATCTTCTTCTGTTACATATTCACTTGCAAAGCAATCGATTCTATTGCAGCTTTCATATTTTTCTAAATCTGCAATCACATAACTATAACGGTTATAAAGTTTTTCTCCGGGCCATGCGACAGAATAACCGCCATAACAGCATGAATACAGATTTCTACAAACCTGTGTCCCATCAACATACTCTTTGTAGAATTCAAGCGGCTCATTGTTCTTGTATTCTGCAAATACTTTACGGCAAAGCTTATTGTTTTCGATAACTAGAATGTCATAAGATTTTCTTAAACTGTGCATACTCTTAGTCTCCAAAATCAAATAAGTTTAACTGGCCTTTGGTCATGTCGATTTCTTGAACTTTAGGCGCCTTCTTTGCCGGCTTCTTTACTTCTGCAGGTTCTTCTTTCTGTTCTGACTGCATTACTTCAACTTCATCACTTGAAATAGTTTCGTCTTTGTCTGCTTCGTCAATGTCGCCTAAATAAAAATCTCTGGCCCATTTGTAAACTTTTGTGTCCTCGATTACAGCGCAATTCTTTTTGGATTCTTTTCTTGCCATCTTAAAAATGTAAGAAGCGCAATTTGTAATCTTTTCTTCTGAATACACCGCTTTAATTGCGTTATCACTCTCTATCAATGTTTCAAAATATTTCTTTAATGTTTCCTCAAAACTCATAAATTAACCTCACTTAAATAAAATCCAAAGGATCATATTCTTTTACTTTAGTTCTTAACGTCCAGCTTCCGTTTTGCTTTCTAAGCATTACTGCCGGATTATGTGCAAAATCACTCATTACGGCGTAACGGCTTTCATCGTAAACGTGATCTTCAAGTCGTGTGTCTATATCTTCCATGTGGTTCGGGTCCGGCGTAAGCATAGGAATAGTTCGTATAAAACCGTGACAACATGGAAAAACTGTTAACATCGGTGTACCGTCCTCGCATTTTTCCTTTAACATGTCATGGAAAATTACAAGTCCATTTACACGGTCATTATTGCCCTTGTGCATTTTCCAGCCTTCTTCTTCAAAGTTGTTGCAAATAGTCGGCGTATCATCTGCGCTGCTCCAGATTGCAGGATCCGCAACCATGTCGCAAACACCTTCAGCAATACTTATTTCCATTGCTCGCTTAGCAAGTTCCTTGCTTCCTTCCTTAACTCCTACATTCTGCATACCTTCTACACAACCGTACCACTCGCGATACTTTACCATTCGTCCGTCTTTATTTATGGCCCACCAGCCCAGACTGTAAGGTTTACTGTATCCCCAGTCTAAGCTGCAAAACTTAAACCATTCGCCAGGTAATAACGGGAAGGGCTTAACTACATGTGTATCAACTCTAAACTCGCTAAATACCTGTCCTTCAAACACGCTCCAATCTCCATATCTCATTGCTCGCGCAAGGTGTTCCGGTAAGCTCTGCAGCCTTGCTTCAT
>JAKBAL010000311.1 GCA_021809225.1 Pseudomonadota bacterium
TCTCTCCCAGGCCTCAATTATGCTGAATCCCTCCGACAAAGCTATGTCCACTGCCATACCCAAAGTGAGCAGCTGCATACCCATCAATTTGACGATAAACATATTCCCTATCTCTTTGGGATCGCCCGACTCATGCTGGAGTTTAGTTATTACCCTAACCCGGGAGCTCGTGATGCACATGCTCGCACTCTCTTAAAAAAATTAGGCGGTATCATTAAATTATATAAGAAGTCACGGGAAAGTAAATTGCGTCGCTTTGCAAACTACGCAAGGATCTATGCAGGAAAAACCCTAGTGACCTTAAATAAATTTCACCAAGCTTATAAAATATTTATGAATGTTGGAAAACAATATACGAAGACATACTATGTTGATATTGCCCAAATGATTATGGATGGCTATCGGCCTGATGCAATGGGTAATGAGGATCCCACTGAATATGCAAAGGGCTTACTCGCAGAAGCAAAATCTTCCTCAGCCAACCCAAGGGAAACCAGTCGTCATGTGCAACGTCCTCGTGCGTCAGCATCAGCAAAAGGTAAGCTACTAGATACCACCTTAGCCCATCCGGCTTACGTAAAAGCCTCAGTGACAACATATCGGAAGGCCCATATCGAAAATGTTATCAGAGAACGCGAAGCGTCTGCCAGAAGCGCTCCATCCACTTCAACTCGTTCACAAACATCTGTACGCAACGACTCAAGGAAACGTCGCGCAGAATCTGACGTCACTGCAGCACGCCCCATCAAACGTGAAAGGATGGATCTTGCTTCTTCGTCAGATCGTTCTTCAAGAGGAACATCTTTATCCTCACCCTTAGAATCAGGAGTTCCCTCTCCGGCTAGGGGCAGCTCAAGAAAACGCGCTGCCTCTCCCCACAAGGAAACTCCGCGCTCTGACAAGCGTCGAAGGATCTCTCGTGAAGAAACTTCTGAATCTACGGACGAAGAAACAGAGGAAGAGAACTTCAGTGGTGCGTCTTCTCCTCAAGGAAGTGATGAGGAAGAGAGTACCACTCTCTCCTTGATGCCGAATAGAAAACAACAGGAGTTTCAACGCCTTTTGCAATTAGGATATGCAAAAAGAAATGATGGCGAGAAAGCTCTTCAAAAGGCTCTCCAGTTAGCTACAGAAATGAAAGATATGCACTTGGAAGTTTCTGCGCTTATCGGATTAGGTTATTGCTTTTCTATGAATTTTAATAACATAAATTCTCTCCAATACTTTAAAAAAGCACTTTCGAAAGCGAAAAAAATTAAGAATCTACCCCTACTAGCCAAAGCTCACCTAGGACTTGGACATCATCACGACGGAAATGAAAAGTTACACTTCGCAAAGGTCTATGAGTTAGCAATAGAGATTGGAGATAAGAAGCTACAGACTGAAGCTTATATTGGACTTGGCAATGCCTCTAAAGATGAAGAGGCTCTGAAATATTTTGAGAAAGCCCTCCAATTAGCTGAGGAGCTTGGTAACATATTTTTGCAAGCCCAAGCCCTTATGGGAGCGGGACGTGCTGGCGCACAAGATTGGATGCAGAAATTCACAACGGCTTATGCACTTGCAGACAAGCTAGGTGATAAAAAACTAAAAGCCCAAGCTTGTATTGGACGTGGCAATAAATTAGCTGCAAATCATAAAGATGAGGACGCTCGAGGTTATTTTGAGGAAGCCTATGGTTTGGCTAAGGAGAGTGGAGGAAAAAAACTACAGGCTCAAGCTTGTATTGGACTCGGTAATGTCTTTAAAGGCCCGGAAGGACTGAAATATTTTGAGGAAGCTCTTTCTATAGCTAAAGACATTCATGACATAGCCTTGCAGGCTAAAGCCCGCAGGGGACTTGGGCTTGCTGGAGCTGAGAATAGATTAGAACAATTTGAGAATACCTATGCATTGGCACTAAGGACGGGAAATAAGAGACTACAGGCTCAAGCTTGTATGGATCAGGGGAATGTCTTAGGCGCAAAATATAAAGACAAGCAAGCCTTAGAATATTTTGAGAAAGCTCTTAAATTAGGTGAGGAACTTAATGACTTATCTTTGCAGGCCCAAGCCCATCTCGGGGCTGGAAGCACCCGTGTATCGAATCGGCTTGAAAGGTCGCAAAAGGCCTATCAATTGGCGATGGAAAATGGTGGTGAAAAGATAAAGGCTCAAGCTTGTATATGTATCGGCAATATCTTATCTGCTCAACACTCAGACGAGGAATCTCTTAAATATTTTGAGGAAGCTTATAGCTTAGCTGAGAAAATTGGAGATAAAATATTACTGGCTAAAGCATGCCTTGGAAAAGGCAATAGTTCTAGAGACCAGGAGTCTCAGAAATGGTTTGAAAAGGCTCTTAGAATAGCCGAGGGTATTAATGACGAGGCCTTACAGGCTAAAGCTCATATGAGACTTGGAAATACTCAATCGAACAACGAGCAAGATCACGATCAGATCGCTTATACGCTGGCAAAGAAAACTGGAGATAAAAGGCTACAAGCTCAAGCTAGTATAGGACTTGGCACTTGTTTATCCAGGAATAAGAACTATGCCGGGGCTCAACAATATTTTGAGGAAGCTCTTAATCTGGCTAAAGATATTAAGGATAAAAATATACAAGCTAAAGCGTACAATTGGCTGGGGAGTGTTTTATCAACAAGACGGGAGAACAATCAGGCCTCGGAAAATTATAAGAGTGGTCTTGATTTAGCTAAGAAAATTAATAATATACCCTTGCAAATTCAAGCCTATATGGGGCTTGGGAATACTGAAACAGAAAATGAGATAGAACACTTTCAAACCGCCTATAGGCTAGCAAAGGAAACTGGAGATAAAAAACAACACCCTCATACTTGTGTTTGTCTTGGAAATGCCTTTGGTGCAAACGAAAAAGACAAGGAAGCTCTGGAATATTTTGAGGAGGGTCTTAAGGGAGCGCAGGAGGTTGACGACCGAACCTTACAGACCCAAGCCCATATTGGAATTGGAAGATGCCGAGGAGAGAATAGACTATGGCACTTGAACAGAGGTTATGAACTGGCAAAAGAGATCGGAGAAAAAAAACTACAGGCTCAAGCTTCTATAGGGTTAGGAAATTTCTTTTCTGCAAATCATGAAGATAAGAAAGCTCTAAAATATTTTGAGGAGGGTCTTAAGGACGCAGAGGAGATTGGTGACCTATTTTTACAGACTCAAGCCCATATTGGAATTGGAAATGCTCGAGGAGAGAATGAAGAAGAGCATTACAACATGGGTTATAAACTGGCAAAAGAGATCGGAGATAAAAAACTACAGGCCCAAGCTTGTATAGGGTTAGGGAATTTCTTTTCTGCACAGAAAAATGATAAGGAGGCTTTGAAGAATTATAACGAGGGCCTTGATTTAGCTAAGAAAATTAATAATATACCCTTGCAAATTCAAGTCCATCTTGGGGCTGGAAATGCTCGAGTAGAAAATCAGATAGAGCGCTTCGAAACCGCCTATAAGTTAGCAAAGAAAATCGAAAATAAAAGTCTACAGGCTCAAGCTCGTATAAAGTTAGGAAATTTCTTTTCTGCACAGAAAAATGATCAG
>JAKBAL010000312.1 GCA_021809225.1 Pseudomonadota bacterium
GATCTTTCACTCCAACTTGCTGCAAAGTTGGGGTGGGTTGTCGATCGAATGCTCCCCTTTATAAAATTAGGATGGGATAACTCTCTATGGAAAGTTTCGGGTACTTCAAATTTTGGGGGTGCTCTTACTGGGAGTGCCATTACTACGGCTAATCCTGTGCATGGTTCAAAAAGCAAACGGTTTAATGCTTTTCTTTGGGGGGCAGGAGTAGATTTCCTTATGACAAGGAATTTTACTCTTGGTCTTGAGTATACGGGAACAATCGCAGGTAGTCAAAAGATGATAAAGAATAATGTAAATTCATTTTCTATTAATCCACAATATAATAAATTTGCTTTAACAGCCAAATACATTTTTAGCTAAAAGTGACAGAAGTATTTGGGGAAAGAGAGAGCTTTTTAAGAAGTTTAGTAGGATAAAACTTCAAAACTCTCTCTCCTAAGTGTTGGCGATTCAAAGATCTTAGGGTCGCTGGACTACTCCTAGTGCTTTTTTTTAAGAAATATTATTTGAGAACCATAGGTGTAAACCCATGAGGTTTCGCCATCTAATTTTTACACGTTCATCAGGGTACAAAAGGCGAACCAAGTGGAAAAGAGTTGTTCTTCCGTTTTCTATCATTAAAGAGTTTGGGAGAAAGAAGATGCAAGCGTATGTTGTATCTTTGCAACTTTCTAGAAGATTTTGTTAAAAAAGTATTAATTTTTTGTCTTCTACACATAAAGCATGTTATTGGTCCTATGAAAACGTTCAAGAAAGGATATGAACATGAAAAAGATTTCTTTAGTTGCACTTCTCTTAGCTACGGCAGGTGGTGCTGCCTCTGCAGAAACACTCGTGCCTGGTTGTCCAAAAGCTTTCCAAGGTTTCCACCTTGGTGGTAACATCGGTTATGGTGTTGGCGTAGGGAGTCAGAAAATAGCTCTAAATGACGGAACTGATACAGACGGCTTCAAGAATAAGTTAGGCATCAGAGGAGTTGATGGCGGTATTGGTGTTGGCTACACTCATCGTCTTGGCAACTGGGCTCTTGGTCTTGCTTTTGATGCGAATTGGGCAAGTTCAAAGGGGAAGATTAATACCTTCCTTAATGCAAATAATGGCAGACATGATGAAGGGCTTTCTGCTCAGGCTCGTTTGAAGAATTCTCTCCAACTTTATGCTCGTGGTGGTTATGTCATCGGCGGACAAGTTATGCCTTTCATCGGTCTTGGCTGGGATAATTCCAATTGGCAGCAAAACTTTGTACGCTCTGAAACAGGCGTGAATGATATTTCTGCAAGAAAAAGTAAGCGTTTCAACGCCTTCTTGTGGAAAGCTGGAGTCGACTTCTTGGCAACGAAGCATGTTGTACTCGGACTTGAATACACAGGAACAATCGCAAATAGCAAGAAAATCGGTGATGCAGGACAAAGTTTTTCATCCTTCAAACCACAATACAACAAGTTTGCTTTGACAGCTAAAATTGTCTACTAACTTATTGTTGTTGTAGAACTTATTCTTATGAAAGCCTCTGCCCTTTGGCAGGGGCTTTTACTTTATAAATCTATAAAAAATTTTAAGAACGTAGACTGAATTATAAAAATAAATTCTCATTTAAGTTATCTTTCTACCCTTAGTTTTAACTCTTATGCTTCCCCAAAGCCCAACAAACTTTACCATAAAATCAGCAGCAGCTTCTTTGAGTTGAAGGCATTTTGATGTATACTTAATGATTAAACAAAAGCCATCTTATATATGATGGAAATGAATGGCTTAGCAGGGTGTTTGTGAAGAGGATGAGAACCTTAAACTGGCCTGTATGCTTTTCGTATAACGAAAGAGAATAATGATGAAAAGAGAAGGATATTATCGTAATCCAACGGTTTGGAAAGATAAGGTTGCTTTTGTAGCTGATGACGATTTGTGGCTTGCTCCTCTTGCAGGAGGAAAGGCGGAACGGCTTACGGCTGGGATTGGGGAAGCGAATGATCCTATGTTTTCTCCTGATGGCCAATGGATTGCCTTTACAGGTACAAATGAAGGGCACTCTGAAGTTTATATTATGCCATCAGTAGGTGGAGAAGCTCAACGTCTTTCTTATATTGCTGAAGGATCCATGGTCGTTGGGTGGAGTGCTAATAATGAGATTATTTTTTCTTCAACCAAAAATCATCCTTTCCGCGTCCGTTCTCTATATAAAGCAAATTTTAAGACAGGGGCTATAGAAAAAATTCCCTGCGGGCCTGCGAACTTTATTTCTTTTAATGCTCAGGGAAAGCAAGTTGTCATTCAACGCCATGGTCATGGGTACGTATCATGGAAGCGATATCGTGGGGGGACTGCTGGAGAGCTTTGGATTGATCACCAAGGAAAAGGAGAGTTTCAAAAGCTCATTGAAATCAAAGGTAATGCTTTGCGCCCTTTGTGGATTCAGCAGCGTATTTATTTTATTAGTGATCATCAGGGACATGGAAATGTTTATTCATGTACACCAGAAGGGACAGATCTTAAACGTCATACATCCCACGAGGATTATTTTGTTCGAGGATTGAGCCATGAGGGTAAGACTTGTGTGTACACGGCGGGAGGAGACCTTTTTAGACTTTCTTTAGAGACTCAATCCTCTCAAAAAATTGAGATTGAGTTTCCCTCTTCATTTTCTCAACGGGCCCGGAAGTTCATTAATTCATCTGCGTATCTTTCTGCGTATTCCTTGAATAAAAAAGGATCCCATCTTGCGACTATTATAAGAGGAAGGCCTTTCTCTTTCGCCAATTGGGAAGGGGCTGTTCATCAATTTGGGGAGAAAGATGGTATTCGCTATAAGCATATTCAATGGCTGCATGATAATAATCGCTTGTTAATTGTGAGTGATCAAGAAGGAGAAGATCGTCTCGAAGTTCATGAATTATCTCCTCTTAAATCTCCCAAAATCCTTAAGAAAATGGATTTGGGTCGAATTTTATCTCTCAAAACGTCGCCAACCCAAGATGAAGCTGTTCTTGTTAATCATCGTTGTGAACTTTTTCATGTTAATTTAAAGACGCAAAAACTCCATCTTATTGATAAAAGCGCCTTTGGCGATATTGGCGGATTGGATTGGTCTCCTGATGGAAAATGGATTGTTTATGATTATCCTTTAACGGATCGCTTAAGAGCAATAAAACTCTGTAACATAAAAAGTTTTAAAACTTATGTGATTACCCGCCCACTTTTAGAAGATTTTCAGCCCAGCTTTGATCCTGAAGGAAAATATATCTACTTTCTTTCAAAACGTACCTATTCCCCTTGTCCAGATAATCTTCAATTTGAAATGGGTTTTCCAAGGGGAGTAAAACCCTATCTTATTTTGCTTGATGAGTCCTTAACATCTCCTTTTATTCCACAACCAAAAGTCGATGAGAAAAAGCCAAAAGAAGAAAAGAAAAAAGAGGGTATTAAAGACATTAAAATTGACCTGAAGAAAATTGAAGAGCGTATCCTCGAATTCCCTATTGCAGAAGGGGATTATGCCTTTATTCGGGGTATTCCTGGAAAAGTACTCTACTTATCTCGCCACCTTCATGGTATG
>JAKBAL010000313.1 GCA_021809225.1 Pseudomonadota bacterium
CCATCATTATTTTTAAGGTCTCAAGAGCAAGACAAGCGCCCAGAGCATTGCCTGAATGGGTATGGGAATGATAAAAAACCTCATCCGCTCCACCTTTATCATAAAAACAATTATAGATGTCATTCGTTGTTAAGACAGCACTAAAGGGGAGCCAACCTGAGGTTAACCCTTTTGATAAGCATATAAAATCGGGTGTTATTTCTGCATGCTCACACGCAAACATTTTTCCTGTACGTCCAATACCCGTCATAATCTCATCTGCAATTAAATGAATATTGTGATCTTTTGTCCAAACTCTCAGGCGTCTTAAAAAATCTTGGCTGTAAATTTTCATATTGCCGGCACCTTGGACAATAGGTTCAAAAATGATAGCCGTTACTTCATGATGATGCTTTTCAAGAAACTCTTGAATTTTTATCCAATGATGATGACAATTATGCCATACGTCATCGTTAGGGGTATTAACGTAAGGGATACCTTCAACAGACAAACAATCAAATAACATTGAACCGTAAACTTGTTTAAATTTTCCAGCCTGGGTCACGCTTAAGGCTCCACAAGTTTCTCCATGAAACCCATTGGCTAGGGAAAGAAATTTCTTCTTTGTTTTGTCTCCCTGATTCATTCTGCTATGAAGACTCATTTTTAAGGCAATTTCTACAGCGCTCGATCCTTCGCTCGCGTAAAATACTTTCCCCATGCCTGGCATCAAGCTGACTAATTTTTCAGACAAATCAATGAGGATTTGATTTGTTGTTGTTGAACTTATGACATGCTCAAATTTATTAATTTGTTTGATTAAGGCAGTTTTAAGCCGAGGGTGATTGTGGCCCAAAGATTTACACCACCAGCTTGAAATCCCATCAATGACGCAGTGTCCATCTAATCCTTTGATATATGAGCCCTTTGCTTCTGTAACAATAAAGGGAGGGTTTTCTTCCAAGTTTTTCATCTGAATGCAGGGGTGCCAATGATATTTTAGATCCTTTTTCTGTAGAATACGAATCGTTAACCTCTTAAAATTTTATGGTTGACCATTAAATTTTCTTCGCATACTTATTCTAAATTAGCAAGCCCATAAGATATGAGGTTAACAAGATGGCATGGGATCACAATTCAATAACTGAGCTTTTTGAAAAACCTTTTTTCGACCTTCTAACCCAGGCCCATAAGGTCCATCGGCAGAACTTTAATCAAAATCAAATTGAGCTGTGCGCCTTGATTAATATCAAAACAGGAGGATGCCCTGAGGATTGCGGTTTTTGCAATCAGAGCGCTCATTTTAAAACAGGCCTTAAGAAAGAGGCTCTTATGAGTCTTGAAAATGTTGTTGAAAATGCAAAAAAATTAAAAGACATGGGAGTCAGACGCTGCTGTTTGGGCGCTGCGTGGCGAACTCCTCCTAAAAAAGAATTCCCTAGAGTTCTTGAAATGGTTACTGAATTAAAGAAACTAGGCTTTGAGACGTGCTTTACTCTGGGTTTCTTAAACAACGATCAAGCCGAACAGCTAAAAAATGCAGGACTTGATTATTATAACCATAATATTGAAACAAGCCCTGAATTTTATAAATCCATTGTTTCAACCCATAACTTCCAAGACCGCATAGATACGGTTGAAACTGTTGCGAAGGCTCATATTAAAGTCTGCTGTGGGGGTCTTTTTGGGATGGGTGAAAAAAGAGAAGATCGCATAAGTTTTTTCCTATCCCTCTCAAATCTTAAAAGCCCCCCTGAGAGTATTCCTATCAATAGAATGATTCGTTTTTCCAAAACGCCTCTTCAAGATGTAGACGTTTTGCATATGTTTGAGTATATCAGAACAATTGCTGTGGCACGAATTCTCTTTCCAAAATCTAGGGTTAGACTAGCAGGAGGTCGCAACGAGCTCTCTGAATCAGATCAAACTTTATGTTTTTATGCAGGAGCAAATTCCATACATGTTGGGGATATTCTCCTCACATCTCAAAACAAAAGTTACGCGTCCGATCTTTCTCTTATGAAGGAATTGGGACTTCAACCTATCGAACCCGGATATATGTCGGCTTCTTGAGATGCTCAAATATTTAGAGAAGCAAGAACAGGAAATTCGTCCAAAAGGACTATGGCGGTCAAGGATTGTAACCCAGACTCTGGAAAAGGCTATGATCCTATCGAACGCTCAAAAGTATATTAATTTTTGCTCCAGCGATTATTTAGGCCTCAGCAACCACCCTAGAATAAAAATGGCTATGCAATCGAGTCTTCAGAAATTTGGCTTTGGAAGCTCATCATCTCCTCTTTTATCTGGGTATTCTGTTGAATGTAAAGAATTAGAAAAGACATTTTGTAACTATCTGGGCTTTGAAGACGCTCTTGTATTTCCGTCTGGATACCAGGCAAATGTGGGTGTTTTATCATCATTGCTAACAAAAAATACCAAGGTTCTATGCGACCGCTTATGTCATGCTTCGATCCTGGATGGAATTCTTCTTTCAAGATCAAAATTACGGCGATTCCGCCATAATGATGCTAGTCATGCCCACGCGTTGATAAAAGCTTACACGCCCAACTTGTTGATTACAGAAAGTGTTTTTAGTATGGAGGGCGATATCGCTCCTATCGATGAATTATCCTCATTATCTCTTTCCTCTCATACTCCCTTTTTTGTTGATGATGCTCATGGATTTGGTGTCCTTGGGAAAAATGGGTTGGGGACACTTGAGCACTGGAAATCTAAAAACGTAAAACCAGATATACTGACCATTCCCTTTGGAAAAGCATTAGGAATGAGCGGTGCAATCGTTTTAGCAAATAAGAATATGATTAACTTCATTTTGCAACACTGCCGAAGTTATCGATACAGCACAGCTATTTCCCCTATCATTTGCACAGGTGTCTTAGAAAGTCTCGATATCATGCTTAACGAAACGTGGCGCTTAGAGAAATTAAAGCAACATATTCATGTCTTCAACCAATATGCTTTGGATTATAATCTTCCCTTAATATCGCATGAGATAACGCCGATTCGCTCGCTCCACATTGGGGATTCCCAACAAGCGCTAGCCGTTGCCAAATATTTAAAAAACAATGGCATTTATGTCGCTGCCATTAGGCCCCCCACCGTTCCCGAGAACACATCTAGACTCCGTATCTCCCTCACCTGTACGCATCATACATCTGATATTCACCATCTTGCAAAAATGCTTAAAGAGGCTCTGCAATGAGCTCTTCACGGCCCATTGCATTTATCCCCGGATGGGGATTCCAAGCCAGCATCGCCGAGGATTGTTTTTCTGCAAGTATACAACTGGTTGATTTACCCCTCTTAAAAACAAGTCATCCCACAATAGAAATGCTCTGCCATGAGATTGAAGAAAAAATTCTTCCCAGAGACGTGGTTCTTATTGGCTGGTCTTTAGGGGGATTGGTATCGATAAAATTATATGACCGTCATCCAAGTAGCTATAAAGCCCTCATTTTAATAACATCAACTCCCTGCTTTTGGGCTCAGTCTGATTGGCCCGGTATATCAAAAGATCATCAAATGATTTTTATGAAAAATCTTAAGATC
>JAKBAL010000314.1 GCA_021809225.1 Pseudomonadota bacterium
TAATTCTAAAAAATCCACATAACTACCGATAAACCCTATGAAGCCGCTGTCCGAAACCTGTCGAAAGTTCGCGAGAGATGGTACCAATAGACTGGGCAAGATTATCCAGAGTGAGGGTTTCATTCACCAGCTCTGCCCATCCCCCCACATGACAGAGAGACTCAGGGATGTCGGTGATATCAATAACCGTATAATCCATGGAAATGCGTCCAACGATGGGGGCTTTAAAACCTTGAATATCCACCTGAGCATTATTACTCAGACGTCGGTCATAGCCATCGGCAAACCCTACTCCGAGGGTTGCGAGCTTGCTGTCGCGTGTTAAGGCATGAGTTGCACCGTAACCAACAGTTTCCCCTTTGTGCGCGTTACGGATCTGAAGGATACGGCCTAACAGTTTGATGCAGGGTTGAAGGAGAGCTGCCTCTTGAGGTGATGTAAAAAGGCCAAAAAGACCTTTTCCAGGGCGTGCCACGTCATAATGGTAGGATGTTCCCAAATAAATCCCTCCTGTGTCCGCAAGGCTGGCCTTAGCATTAGGAAAATGTCGGCGCAAATTATCAAATGACGCTTTTTGTTGGATATTCATCAAATGGTCAGGGTCGTGAGAAGAGGTCAAATGGCTCATCACAAATTGAACTTCAAGGGCTTCTAGTAAGTCTAGAGATTCAAAAAGCTTAAAGAAATCCCTTTGATCGAATCCGCTGCGATGCATGCCTGTATCAAAATGAAGAACGCAGGAGAGCTTTCTTTCTCGTTTTTGGGATTCTTTTGCCCAGCTTTTAACCATCTCAAAATCGTTAAGGACAGGAATGAGGGAATTTTCAACAAAAAGGCCCTCCGTTTTGGGAAGGAATCCTGAAAGAACATAGATAAGTGGCTCTCTTAAAAGATTTCTGAGCGTAAGTCCTTCTTCAAGATGGGCCACAAAAAAAGACTGACAACCTTGCTTCATTAAAACAGGAGCTACGGCCTTTATCCCCAAACCATAAGCATCGGCTTTGAGAACGGCAGCACAGGTTGTCTGGGATAGCAGGGATTGAAGGATTTGATAATTGTGAGCGATAGCCCTTGTATCGATTTCTAAAAAACCGGTGGCGTGAGGGGGAAGGGAAGTGGGTTCAACGGCTAACAGTGGCTGCACGTGTGATCCTTTTTCGTAACATGTGGATATCGTTTCAAACGTGTCGTAAGAAGATCAAAAAATCCAGTTGTATCAACTTCATTAAGGACATAGCCATTGGGCTCGAAGCTCAGTTTTTTATGCCAATCGACAGTTGTACGACCTGCCATAATTGTGGACGAGATATCAACTTCAACATAAGTATGGCGTCCTTTGTAAAGTTCTGGTTTTAACAGATATGCAATGACATTGGGGTCATGTAAGACGCCACCTGAAACACCGGGCTCAAGGATGGCATCAGGTCGGTGGTAATAGGACAACATGTCGATAACGGCTTGAGAAACAGGAGTTCCCATGGCCTCAATTGTGTGAAGCCATGCTTTAGAGGTTTGAGTTTGACGTGTTACATCAAGTCCAACCATGACGATGGGCAGACCGGACGTAAAAACAACGTACGCCGCTTGTGGATCACAATAAAAATTATACTCGGCTGTTGGCGTGATATTTCCAATGCCGATGACTCCCCCCATGAGGACAATTTTTTCAATCTTATCCTTAATGCGCGGTTCCATAATAAGGGCACAAGCAATGTTAGTAAGAGAACCAGAAGGAGCTAAAGTGACTTTTTCAGGAGCCTTTAAAAGGGTTTCAATAATAAAACTTACGGCATGTTGGGACTGGAGAGGCATTGTGGGAAGCGGAAGTTTACAGTCACCAAGCCCTGTTTCTCCATGAATATCCGCACCTGAGTACGTAGAACTCGAAAGTTTAGCAAAAAAGGTACGGGGGCAACCCTGGAAAACTTTCATGTCAGGCCGCCCGGCAAGTTCACAAATGCGGCGAGCATTTCTTTGCGTTTGTTCTACGGGGCCATTTCCGATAACAGTTGTGATGCCTAAAAGGTCAATTTCATCAGGAGATGCGAGGGCAAGCAAAAGGGCAATGGCATCATCGAGACCTGGATCGCAGTCCATAATGAGAGGAATTTTTTTCATGTATTGTCCTTTCTTTTCCCGAGTGAAGGAGAGGGTCCATAACGGGATAAAAGGTCAGTCAGAAGATCAAAAAAAGTCTTTACATTAACTTCATTAAAGACATGCGCATTGACGGGTAATCCTCTTTTGTGCCACCAATCCGTAATTGAACGTCCTCGCCCGATTCCAAAAGATGTATCTATTTCAATGTGCACATCTTTTCCTTTAAAAAGAGAGGGATCCAAAAGGTAGCCAATGACGCAAGGATCATGAAGAGCGCCTCCCGCAAGACCAAACTTCTCCATATCATATTCATAGAAAGCACGGAGCATTGTTAAAAGGGTGTGAGCAACAGGATTATCCAAAGCATCGAGGCGAGAAAACCATTCTAAAGATGTAACAACTTGATGGGTTACATCAAGCCCTATTGTGGTAATTTTCTTCCCACACGTATAAAGAATATGAGCGGCCTCTGGATCTGCGTAAAAATTATATTCAGCAGCAGGGGTGATGTTGCCAAGAGTCGTGGCTCCCCCCATGGTTACGATCTCTTCAATATTATTCAAAATTCTGGGTTCTCTGACGATAGCGATGGCCACATTGGTAAGAGGGGCTGTTGTGGCAAGAGTTACTTTTTGAGGCGATGTCATAAGAGTATCGATTAGAAAATCAACGGCATGAGTGGATTGTAAAGGCATTGTTGGTGTGAGTAGTTCGCTACCTTTAAGTCCTGTTTCTCCATAGACTTCATCCGCACCCTGAAGTTCCCTTAGGATGGGTTCAGGACAGCCTGCATAAACCTTGATATCCGACCTACCTGCAAGCTCACAAGCCTTGAGGGCGTTTTGTGCCGTATGGTCTAAAGAAACATTCCCACCCGTAACCGTGATTCCTAAAAGATTAAATCTTTCAGGAGCGGCAAGGATCATTAAAATGGCAATGAAATCGTCAATGCCGGGATCGCAATCAAGAATCAAAGGAATTGGCAGGGGCATCGGTGTTTCACCATTAAGAAGATTTAGCCTATACCACCCCTATCTCATTCGCTTTTTCTCTGCAAGAGAAGATGTTATAAAAGGGGGAGTTTTTGTAATGACTCATCCGTTTACCCATATGCCACAACCCGTATTATTCCCCATGCATTACCGGGTTCCCGGGACTTAGACTCTCTATCACTCGCCCAAGGGGGCTCATGAAGAGAGTCTAAGTCCCGGAATGACGCGTACAAAAAAACACCACCCGAAAAGGGTGGTGTTTTTTCATGTTAAGACACCTTAAGTATCTAAACAGACTATTCCAAAACAGTGATAGCTAAACGATTTTGTTGATAAGCCCACTCACTGCCATCTTGTTCAATGATAGGACGGTTCTTACCGTAGCTAACAACTTTGATACGATTTGGATCAATACCAAACGCTGCGAGTTTTTCTCTCGCTGCGTT
>JAKBAL010000315.1 GCA_021809225.1 Pseudomonadota bacterium
CCTTATTTTGATAGAACATTGATTCCCTTGATGCTCCCTCTTTTGCTTCTCATCCCTATAGGTGTTTTACTGAATGGAAAAAAGGTATCTTTATTCCCTCTCCTTGTGGCCCCATTAGTCGTAACCTTAGGCGGAACTTTGTTATTTCTCTATATCTTTTATCCGGTTTCTCTTTGGAGTCTTGTCGGCAGTGTTATCGCTCTTTGGATCTTAGGAGGATCGTTCCAAGGCTATAGGAAAAGAAATGTATCCACAGGAGCCCTATTGGCCCACCTAGGAGTTGGCATAACTCTTTTAGGCGTGAGTATAGGAGGGGGACTTCGTACAGATGAAACTTATATTCTTAGTCCTCAAGATAGTTTTGAAGTGGGAGGAACAAAGCTCACCTTTAAGGAAGTTCAATATGGGAGCACACCTACCTATCAGTACGAAAAAGCCATCCTCACCTATCTAGGAGGGAAGCTTACGCCAGAAAAGCGACTTTATCAGCCACAAAATTCCCTTCTAAGTGAAACGGCTATTTTGACTAATGGCTTTAAGGACCTTTATGTTATCTTAGGACCTTACCAGGGAGACAACCGGTGGCTAATAAGAGCCTCCTCTATTCCTTTGGCTCCTTGGATATGGATCGGAGGCCTTTTCATGGTGGGTGGAGCCGCTTTTTCTTGGATAAAACGAAAACAATTTATTGTTCTTTTGTTTATCCTTCCTTTTTCCGCTTTTGCAGAAGGAGATCTAGAAAAAAGAGCCCATACCTTAAATCAAGAAGTTCGCTGCCCCGTCTGCTCGGGCCAATCTATTGCCGAATCTGAAGCCCCCGAAGCAAAAGCACTAAAAGGTTTTATCGTTGAACAGCTCAAAGAAGGACAATCTGAAGAGAATATTCGAGATCATCTTCGCACCCTCTTTGGTGAGGAGATTTTATTTCGGCCTTCCTTTCAAGGAAAAACGCTTTTTTTATGGCTGGCACCCTTTGGCATTTTTTTGCTGATTCTTTTGGGATTCTTGTGGAAAGTCTATCGATCGCGCTTTAAATAAGACTTTTGACACCCATAGCATGGCGTATCATGAAATGTTTTAAGGGGGTACAATGTTTTGTAACACCAAACCCTAGAGAACGAACCCGGGCAAGAAGTCGACTTTGATTTGAAAAGATCCGTACTAAACCATCAGTTAAAAGAGTCATAGAAAGAATATCAAATCGCCGCTCTCGTTGATATTTTTCCAGAACAGTTGATGACCCAAGGTCAAGACCTAAGCAGAAGGCTTCTCCTAAAATATCCGCAAGGACAGTGACATCCCGCAATCCTACATTCAGTCCTTGTCCAGCAACAGGATGAAAGGTATGGGCCGCATCCCCAACGAGGGCAAACCGTGTCTCCACTATCTTTTTAGGTAAACATACGCTTAGAGGATAACTCCATCGCGGGCTTGAAAGGGTGAATATCCCCAAAGAGAATCCAAAAGCAGCTTGGACTTCTTCGGTAAACTCTTTTTCAGAAAGGCTTAAAAGAAGGCGCGCTTTTTCGTTTTCAATCGACCAGACAAGACCTGACATATTGCCTGAACGGGGAACAAAAGCCAGAGGTCCTGTCGGCAAAAAGTGTTCAAAGGCGCTACTTTCATGAGGAAGCGTATGGGTCATATTACACACGATTGCTGTTTGAGGATAAGACCATTCTATAAGGGAGATTCCTGCCAAACTTCGTAACGTTGAAAATTTTCCATCCGTTGCAATGCAGAGAGGGGCTTTATGAACTTTCCCATCCTCGGTCTCAACCTGGGCAGAAAATTCAGTTCTCTCAAGCCGAGTCACAGAAGTGGGAGAATGGAAATGAACATTTTTGCAAGACAAGACTTTTGTAAGGATGGTCGTTTTTAAAAGAGCACTATCCACAACATAGCCTAAAGGGCCTCCTTTAACATCTTCTTCATGATAATCAATCCATTGAGGGAGAACACCATCCGAGGTATGAATTTTTTTTATAGGAGTAGCGTCTTTGGGCCATAACCCCAATTTTGAGAAAAGATGGTAAGAACTTCGAGAAAGAGCAAAAGAACGACCATCAGAGGCCAAAGGAAGATAAGGATCTACCTTATCAATGAGTGTGACATCTAAACCTTGATGGGCAAGAGCGCACGCTAAAGTACCTCCTGTCAAGCCTCCCCCTACCAGGATTACATCACTCATCACAAGGCTCTCTTTTATGACTAGAATTTTCAATCTAAATTAGGGTAAATTAAGTTTTAAAACAAGACAGGAATTAAGGCGTTTATGGTCTCTTCTCTCAAATCTTCCGACTTTTCAGTATCGGGACTTACGTCTTTAACGGCTCTCTTAAGATCGCAGCTTAATGCCGTAAACACCTGTATTTTAAACAAAATGCAGAGTCCAGTAACCATGATTCCTCAAATTGCAGGTTATCTGGTTTCATTAGGTGGAAAACGCTTAAGACCCCTTCTAACCCTAGCGTCAGCCGAAATTTGTGGGTATCAAGGGACACGCCACATTCAGCTTGCTGCATGTGTTGAGTTTATTCACACCGCGACACTTTTACATGATGATGTTGTCGATGGCAGTATCCTCCGTCGAGGTATGTGCACTGCAAATGCTTTATGGAGCAATCAAGCAAGCGTTCTTGTAGGAGACTTCCTCTTTAGTCGTGCCTTCGAGCTTATGGTTTCTGAGGGATCCCTTGAGGTGTTGAAAATTCTCTCTGTTGCCTCTAGTGCCATTGCTGAGGGAGAAGTGTTACAGCTTAGTGTAAGCCATGATCTTGGGTTAAGCCAAGAAACTTACTTAAAAATAATTGGAGCCAAAACCGCCCGCCTTTTTTCAGCAGCTACGGAAGTAGGAGCTGTTGTGGCTGAAGCCGACGAGCAAACCAAAAAATCCCTCGCACAATTTGGATATACATTGGGAATTGCCTTTCAGCTTATGGATGATGTCCTTGATTATGCAGCCGATCAAGAAACATTGGGCAAAGCAATTGGCGATGATTTTCGTGAAGGAAAAGTTTCTCTGCCCGTAATCCTTGCTTGTGAGAGAGGAGCTGATCTTGCTTTTTGGCAAGAGGCATTTCAAGGGGGAGTTCGAGATGAGGGGGCTCTTGCTCATGCCATCCGTCTTTTAAAAGACTCAGGAGCCCTTTTAAAAACAAAACATATTGCTCAAGACTTTATCGAAGAAGCTCTTAAATGTTTAACAAGTTTTCCAGATTCTCCACTAAAGGCAGCGCTGCAAGATCTTGCTTATTTTTCCCTTCATCGGGATAGTTAGATTGAGCTTTTAATAAACAAATATAATTCTGGATTGCTTCTCTCCGCCCGCAATGACGAGTTTTTATTTTGAAAAACAATAAGTTCGTCATTGCACAGAGGGACGAGGTCCTGACAAAGCAATCTAGAAACGTAAACTTAAATAATGTAATTGGTGTAACTATCTCATAGCTCTCTTAATCGAGAAAGCGCTTGCTCGAGCTTAAGAATGCCCAGGCGTGCCGCCTCTAATCGTGAAGATTGAGTTTCAAGATCGGA
>JAKBAL010000316.1 GCA_021809225.1 Pseudomonadota bacterium
GGTAAGAAAATTGCGGCCGATGAGTTACGGCATTATAAGTTATTTTATACTCACTTCAAACGTTATCAAATCAAAGAAAAATTAAATCTGTTGAAGCGTTTTAAGGTTACTTTTGGACGGACTCTTGTGAGCCAGGACGATGAACTCGCCTTTGCCTACTATACGGCCAACAATGAAACAACCCCTTATGATCGTCATCATTATACCCAAGTTTATGGGAAGGGAGTCTATGGTTGTTATCAGAAAATCCATGTTGAACGTGGGTCGGCCCTTTTTTGTAAAGCCATTGGCCTTAAGCCTCAAGGGTGGATCCAAAGGATCCTCACCTTTGTTGTTTATAAGGTTCTTTCTTCGAGGGTTCATAAATATACAAAGGCGGTTGCGAGTTAGGGGAGACAAGCAACACTCAGCCATCTTCAAGTTTATTTTTTGGGTAGCTGCTCACATCGTGTTAGGGAGTGGCAGAGTATATTACGTTTTTGTTATATGTTTTAACCTGTGCATAGAAAATTACATAAAGGATCTGGTGGTGGAGTTGTATTTGGACTCCACTGACTACAAAAATCGCAGTTATTAGGAATGTTTGCAGCACAACTATTGAAAGAAGGGAAGAATGTTTTCGTGGGATCATCATAACCTTCATAACCTTTTCTGGGTTGACATTGCCCAGTAAGAGCTTGAGCTTGAGAAAAGACGAAGAGTCCTAAGGGGAGAATATAGAGTAACTTCATTATTTAACCTCGTTTGTATTCTGAGTAGAAGTATACGTAAGTCTCTATATAACACTAAATTTACTAAAAAATGGTTAATTCAGTTTAACTATTCATCCATCAGGTCCATATTTCCCATGGCATCATTGCGAGAACGCCACCACCAAAAAGTGGAGAAGTTGATAATGACTTTCCCCACTGCGGTCGAGTAGCCCGGAGCTAATGCTCCAGGCTACTCGACCCCATGGGGGAATGGCTTCTCACTTTTAGGATTTAAGGGATTATTAAGAAATGGTGTGTAATCATTGTTCCAGGGTACGAGGCAGAGCTTTATTTTTTAATAAAACTTAACGTTATACTCGTCATGAATGGAAATAAGGTTTCTGGATTGCTTCGGAGCAACGCTCCTCGCAATGACGATCCCCTTACCTCGTCATTGCGAGGCCCCTCAGGGGTCGCGGCAATCCAGTCTTAAAATTTTGTAACACCCAATTTTCATTTTTATTGAGTATAAATGGTTCAGAAAAAATATGCTCTAAAACATGGAGATTTATCATGAAATTATTTGTATTTTTCTTTGGACTTTCTCTCATGATTTTAGGGGTAAGTCCGTCAAAAGCAGAAAGTTGCGCGGACAAATGTACAGCTTGTTGCCGTAAAGCTGGCTGTGGTGGAGCGGGAAGTGCTTGTCAAATGGGCTGTTTGAATGTGCAAGAGGAACAGACGACAGATAGTCGTAAAGACGACTCTACCACTTCTTGTTATCAAGCTTGTTACGATGTGAATTGTAATGAGGATTTCCCTACGCCACAGGAAAATTAAAATAGGTATCTGGGTAAGGCTCATTCACTAAGCCAAAGTGCCACCATTCGCGCCAATAGTTTTCAAAACCATGTTTTTCCATAAGGGTTTTGAGGAGCAAACGATTGGTTCTTACTTCTGGGGGTAAGGCGGGATTCATCGTGTGGGCAAGTTCATCCAAACAATCAAATCCTGTCCCCATGTCGATGGAGTTATCGTTAAATCTTTCACCTTTGGGCAATCTTCCATCCAAGATGGGATCTCCGGGGTTCCAGGTGGGTTGAGGTGGAACGGGCAGCGGCACGATTGTTAAATCTACGGCGCTTCCGCGGGTATGAGAGGATCTTTTTGCGATGTATCCTTTAAAAAGATCGGGTTTATCTAGGGTTGGATAAAATTCTGCTTTCATTAGAGTATCTGCAGAATCTTCGGCCCATACAGAAAAAGAATCCACAGCATCTTGAGGTCTATAGCCATCATAGACTTTAAGAGTCAGTTGAAAAGGTTTGAGTTCTTCTTGAACAGCCTTAAGTGAATGCGCGACCGGCTCTGTTACAATGATGACAGGTGCGTTATAGGAAGGAATGGGACGTCCTGTGAAATTATGAAAGAGGGCATAGCGGACTTCTTGTAAAATGGTGGGGTCGATGTCTTGGAGATAAACAAATTTTTCTGGAAGCCCCTGTGGGCAAAAAGCAGTTTGTGTTGTCATCTGATTCTCTCTTCCTGTTTTGGTGAAATTTGTTTACCTAGCGACAAACCTTTTTATACCTAAAAAATCGCACATGCCTTTTTAAATTGCAAGGGGAAGAAGATGTTCGTTTTCTACTGCTGTTGTATTTTCTCTATACCCGTAAACGCTTAGTATTTCAGGTTAAATCCAAGGGTAAGAACAAAGGCTCTTGCTTTAACTTTCACTCCTTTTGCTGCAGGCCCAGCGACGCCTTGTCCATTATCGGTGAGGCTGTTTGTAAACATATGAGCGAAGCCCACATCTAAATTCGCAGCTTCTGTTACATCATAGGTAAATCCAGCTGAAAGCACCTTCTCGGACACAGTAATGACTTCACTAAGTGCATTAAATAAAACCTCATTCTTCGGAATGGGGGTTTTTCCAAAATTATATCCTGCACGTATCTTTAATTTTTCAGTTAGCTTTTGTTGAGCCCCTACTTTGAAGACAAGAGTATTTCTCCACTTTTGGCCAATGGGGGGTGCTTTGCCAAAAAGGGGACTGCTATTCCAAAAAAGGCCTTCCAGATCAAAGAGAATATCAATGTCCTTTCTTATATGCCAAGCTAAACCTCCCGTCACAATGGGTGGTAGCCGAAGACGACGTTTAAGAACATCGTCATACTTTTTTAACTTTTGAAAAAAAACAGGTGTACTCGCAGCGGCGCCAAAAGACAGGAACTCATTTAGATTCCATTGTCCCCCGAGTCGACCTCCAATACCTAAGGCCCAGTCAATTTTTTCGGCACCTTTCGTAGGTATTCCGCTCGGAAACCGCGTCAAATTATTTTTTGTTTGAAAATACCCAGCGATAAGACTTAAACCATAAGCCTGATTGCAAGTGGGTTTATAGGCAATAACTTGGGACAGGAGAGCGGCCGTACTCCAAAGCTTTCTAGGAGCGGGAAGGTCTGGTGATATAATAGACTTTGTGTATTTAGCATTGTTGCCCCCTCCTGCAGTAGAGATCCCAAATGTCCACTGAGGATTAATGTTATAATTAATGCCAGAATAGCCTGCAGGGTAAGCTTTCATCTTGTTTGCCACGGGACCCTTGTAAGGGGAAAAAGGCGTTCCCTCAGTAAGATGGGCATGAGACGAGTTAACCGTTTCTTTTTGAAAGACACCAATAGGCTGAAGATCTATCTCATTGCCAACCTTAGCCAGGAGGGCTGGATGAAGGGTGCCGCTCGTCGCAGCTGGAGGGATAGCAGCGCGCGCGCCCCCC
>JAKBAL010000317.1 GCA_021809225.1 Pseudomonadota bacterium
TAAATTTGGCAACTGATCAGAAACTCTAGGAGACGGAAACTCATAAGGACGTATTTCTTGATGTTGTATATCCTGAATTTGAACTAATTGCTGAATTTGAGGAAGTTTTAGATTGATTCTAAATTCAAAGGTTGATCCTTTACCTAACTCACTTAAGGTGTTGATATTTCCATTCATCATCTCACATAACTGTTTCGTAATAAACAGACCAAGGCCAGCTCCTCCAAAACGGCGAAGCATTGAGCTATCAGCTTGAAAGAAAGACTTAAATAAGTCTACTTGAGTTTCAGGAGCTATACCAATACCTGTATCTCTGATCTGGCCAAGTAAAGTAAAATGGGTTTGATTTGAGTTTTGTTCTCCCCCCAGAGATATTGAAATCATTCCTTCTTCCGTAAATTTAATTGCATTATCCAGTAAGTTAAAGAAAATTTGCCACAATCTCGTTGGATCTCCCATCAATCGCTTGGGAACATGAGAGCTAATCTCAAGTTCAAGTTTTAAATTCTTCTTTACAGCTTCAGATTCTAAGCTCCTGTAAGCTTCTTCAGCAATCTTACGAGGGTTAAATCTTACAACTTCAAGTTTAAAGAGACCTGCTTCTATTTTTGAAATATCTAAAAAATTATTTACAAGGCTAAAGAGAGTAAGCGCAGATCCATGAATTGTTTTTAAGAGCTCTTGATTTTGTGGCGAGAGAGAGTCCATATCCATAATGTCAAGTGTTCCAAGAATCCCTGTTAATGGTGTTCTCATTTCATGAGATAAATGAGCTAAAAGGTTTGATTGTACAGTGCTTAATGGTTGTGTTGGAACAAGGCTATCTTCCAACGAAGATAATATATTTAATGGAAGGGAAGGAGCTGTCTCTTCTTCCTCTCTTTCCTTAGGGAGTATTCTAATGTGGTCTTGGGATTTGTCTTCTAGCTGCAACCCCGGCATATTTTGGCCACGCTTGCTCGCCCAGGCTAAAGAATAAACAATAAAAAAATAATTTTATTTATAACAAAATAACAATCTTTCTTCATAGATTTCACCTATATTAAATCAAAATGTACATAATAAATATTTGATAAAAAATCTTGTTACAGAACAATTTTTTAAATAATAACATCATAAGTTCTTTTGAGAAGATTAAAGTGAGAAAAACATCCCCAAGAGAAGCCAATCACCTAGTCAGCCAATAAAGTAGATTAGCTTGTTTGTCTTTGGTTTTATTCTATATAGGTTTCCGCTTATGTAACCTAGGGTGCGTACTGCAGGATAAATGAGCTGAAGGTTATCCATAATTCTACCGATCAAAATGTCTTTTATATTTGACATAATATTATCTGGATTATTTTAAGATAAAGTGTGGCCTTCCTTGAAGGAAGTAAGATTATCCACCTTGAGTAATTTTAACGACATCTTTAGCAATAATAATTTCTTCATTCGTTGGAATAACCCAAACAGAGGCTTGACTCTGAGGTGTACTGATTTGAATGGCTGTGTGGGATGGGAGTAAAGAATTAAGAACTTCATCAAATTCTATATTCAGCCACTTTAATCCCTCACAAACTTTTTGACGAATTGTCGAGGCGTTCTCCCCAATACCTCCTGTAAAGACCAAAACATCTAACCCTCCCAATACTGCAACTAAAGACCCCAATTCCCGTTGGATTTGATAGCAAAAATAGTCGATGGCTTCCATGGCCCGAGGCGTATTGGTATTGAGGAGCTCTCGCATGTCATCACTCACTCCGGAAAGGCCCAGGAGTCCTGATTTTTTATAAAGGAGATTGGTTAGATCTTCAATTGAATATCCTTTCTCAGAGAGGAGATAAAGAAGAACGCCTGGATCTATACTCCCACAGCGTGTTCCCATGGGAAGTCCATCCAGCGCTGTCAATCCCATAGTTGTTGCACTACTCTTCAAATCTTTGAGAGCACACATGCTGGCTCCATGGCCGAGATGGGCAATGACAACTCTGCCCTTTGATTTTTCGCCGATTAATTCAGGGAGGATCTCCGATATATAGTGATAGGAAAGACCATGAAAGCCGTAGCGACGAATACCTTCATCCCAGAAATGCTGGGGAAGCGCAAAAAGAGTTGCTAACTTGGGCTGGGTATGATGAAAGGATGTATCAAAGCAAGCCACTTGAGGAAGAGTTGGGTGGAGTGACTGTAAAGTGCGAATGCCAGCTATATTATGAGGTTGATGGAGAGGAGCCAAAGGAATTAACGTATCCAGATAGTTGAGAACTTCTTCATCAATTCTGACAGATTCACCATAACGCTCTCCCCCATGAACAATGCGATGACCTGCGGCAGTGAGTTGAACTTGAGGGTAAGTTGTTTTTATCCAATTAAACAGATGACTCAGCGCTGTTTTGAAATTAGCCTTCCCCTCAATCGTTTCATCATCAAGACTGTTTTTAGAATCATGTGCTGTAAAATGAAGTATATTCGGAATCCCCTCAAACTCACCTTGACAGAGGAGAGTGGGCTCACTTGAATCACTCTCAAACGTATAAAGCGCAAACTTTATGCTTGAAGATCCAGAATTGAGGGACAATGCAGCGTGCATTAGGGGTTGATTCCTTTTAACTCAATTTTCTTATGAATTAGAATGGCAGCCAGTGCACTTGAAGCCAAACGCGCAATTGGCTCAATCTCATCAAATATTATGTTTTCAATATATTTCATTTCCTATCGGGTTGTATAACCCCCATCAATGACCAATTCACTTCCAGTCATGAATTTGGATTCGTCCGATGCAAGAAAGAGAATTCCATAAGCAATATCATCAGGTTCCCCTATGTGACCAAGGGGAGGTAAGCTATCTAAATGTTTATGCAAGACTTCGGGACCTTCGGGAAACTGTTTTCCTAAGTTTTCAACCAGAGGTGTCCATATAAAACCCGGATGAACAGAATTCACCTTTATTTTATCTTTTACTCTTTGCATCTTAATCTTCCACTGTTTTTTATGAGATTAGAATTTATCTTTGTATGCATTTAAAGGTAATGTCCAGTGGGTCTAGGCATGGGGACTTCTGGTTGTTAATCCCCGTGCTTCCCTTAAGCTTATTCCTAAGATGAATATCACTCCCTTTTTTAGTTCTTGTTTTTATTCTTTTTTGCCATGTTCATAGGTTCATCAAGGCTTTCTTTAAAATGTGCTTGAAAGGATTCAATGATTTTTTTATTCGCATTTACAAGAAGGGCATTAAGATCACGTAAATGCTCTGTTGTTTTATCGAAAGTTTCTTTGGAAATTTCCGCTTGATGAGCAGATTTTTCTTCTGGAGGAGCTTTAGAACAGCAAAATTTTATATGTTCATTCCATTGATCATACCTTCCTTTGAAATAGGCTCTTTGGAGATCGAAGATAGATTTTGCAGATTCAACAGCTAGTTTTTGATTTGTGGTTAGCAAGTCCATATTTTTTTGATAACTCATGACGAGAGTTTCCAAACCTCCACC
>JAKBAL010000318.1 GCA_021809225.1 Pseudomonadota bacterium
GATGGGGTCAAAATGAACGTAAAAAATAAAAAGAATATATAACGTAGCATAATTGCGCTCATAAAAATAATTTATAATACTCTATAAGAGTATGTATATAAAAAATGATGTCAAGGGCTTTTGATCAGGGAAAGGTCATTTGTAGCCAAGTGCATGAGCAATATCCGTTAAGTTCATACTGTCTTACGAATTTTTCTCTTTTTGAAAGTTTAAACAAGGTCTTAAATTGAAGAAGCGGCTAGCTCATCTTCTTATCTCGGAAGTCACACAAGCTGCGGCCTTTTATTTACCGGACGTGTATTAATTGCTTACCCCTAAAGACATTTTATATTCTTGTGTAAGGGTGTACAATTTAGCTTAGTCTTTTTTGTTATCATCAGCTTTCTTATTTTTTTCCCTTTCTTTTCTCTTAAATTGCTTAAATGACCCATCTCCCATAGATGCCTATGTCTGATTTATTAATTCGCTATAGAGATTACTTTCCAAATATCCTCATTTTCTATGAGCCTTAAACCATTTAAGTTTCTCATTTATGGCGTCTAGCGTTGCTAGTGGATCGTCTATACCGTGTCCCTGCCCTATATAATAAACGAAACGAGTTGAGAGATTTTTTTCCTTAAGCGCTCTGTAGAATTGCATGGATTGGGTAACAGAAACACGTGCATCCCCTGCCCCATGTAAAATAAGTGCAGGCGTTTTTATATTATTCACATAGCTTAAGGGAGAAGCCTCCCTCCATAATTTATAGTTTTCCCAATAAGCTTCTCCAAAATAAGCTTCCATTACGGTTGGTGCATCTGTTGTCGCAATATGGGAGATCCAATCTACGATTTCAGCCTCAATAGATGCTGCTTTAAATCGATTTGTTTGACCAATAGCCCAGGCCGTCATAAAGCCTCCATAGCTGTGTCCTCTGATAAAGAGCTGATGAGGATCTGCAATCCCTTGATCAATGAGATAATCAACCCCGGTCATGATGTCCTTAAAGTCACCTCCTCCTAAATCTTTGTAATCCAACTGTTGAAACTTTTCACCATATCCCAAACTTCCTCTGTAATTTACTACTAACGTTGCATACCCTTGAGAAGAAAAAACAGCAGGCGAATAAGGGCCAAATAAAGTACTCCCAATAAAGTATTGTGATTCAACCCCTGACGGACCACCATGAATAGACACAATAAGGGGAACCTTCGTTCCTTCCGTATATCCTTGAGGGTAGGTAAGAATTCCCTCAATCTCAAGGTCATCAAAAGATTTCCATCGAATGGGTTCAGCTTTAATCGCACTAAGGTCATTTTTTTCATTAAAACTGGTTATTTTTTTAGGCGAAAATGGATCTAAGCTGGAAACGTAAATCTCTGCTGGATGATGCAGGTTTTCTCCTGCAAACCCTATAAACTTTTGATTTTGAGAAAGGATAACATTGTGAATGGCAGTTAAGTGGGGAACTTCCAGTAAGGATAATTTCTGTGTTTCAATGTTGAGAGAGTAAATCTGTTGCTTTGTTCTCTCTTGTTTTGTCACAATAATGGCTTTATTATCTTTTTTCCATCCAGCTATATGCCATATGTCTACTGCTGGCAGGCTTACTTCTTCGTTCGTCTTTAAATCAAAAATCTGAATTGTTTTAGGTTGTTGTGCTATAAGAGGTTTAAGAGGAAGTTTCTGATCTCCTGCTCCATTGTCTTTAATAAAGGCTAGTTTTTGACTATCATCAGAAAAACGAAGGTCAGCAAAGTACTGTGCTTCTCCATTTATTTTTTTGATATTATTCTCTTTGGCATCTATTACATAAATATCCATGTGTGATGAACTCTTCCAAATAGATTTATTGGCCGTTAAGGCAATTTTTTGGCTATCTGGGGACCATTGATAGGAAGGAGAAAAAAAAGAATTATACAAATTTAATTCCTTGGGAGTCACCAATTGAGGATCTCCCACAAGTTGAAAGTTTTCATCTATTTTTTGAAAATAGAGGCTATATTTTATCCCTTGATTGTCATCTGCTTTTATTCTTGGGCTCTGTTTGGGAATCTCTTGGCGAATAAAAGCAAAACTTTTGCCATCTGGCGCAAAAGCATAATTATAAAAATCTTCCTTAAATTCTTGAACTTTTATTGCTTTTCTTGAAGAGATGTCTTGCACAACGAGAGTAGATTTTTTATCTTTTTCATTATAAAGAATATAAGAAAATATTTTCCCATCACCTATAAATTGAAGTTGAGGATAAGATTGGTTAAGCTGGCCAATAGTTTGCCCTTTTAAAGTTTCATTATCTACCAACATCCATTCTGAAGATTTTTCAGCTTTATTGTCTTTAAGGGAGATGTAAGAAACTTGTATAAGGGTATGCTTTCCATCGGAAGCAACATCTTGGGGAGTAATTCTTGGAAGTGTTACCGCATCTTCCGACGTCAACAGTGGTTTAGAGGGAGTTTCAGCATATCCACTTTTCGTACAATAAAAGCTGAGAGTAAACAAAAGAAGAGATGTGATCTTATGTAATTTATCCATTTTTGAACTTCCTCCTATCCTTTAATGGTAGAATTTAACTAGGGGCTAAACGCAAAGTAGCGAGAGCGTATGCAAGTTACCGCTTAATTTCTGTAAGCCTTAAACCATTTAAGTTTCTCTTTCATAGCATCTAGAGTTGCCACAGGATCGTCCATCCCATGTCCTTGTCCTCTATAATAAATAAAACGGGTTGGAGTGCCCTTTTCCTTAAGGGCGCTATATAACTGCATGGCTTGAGTACCAGGGACTCGTATATCATTCTCCCCATGCAAAATGAGTGCAGGAGTTTCTATATTATTCACATAGCTTAAAGGTGAAGAGTGTCTCCATAATTTATAATCCTCCCAATAAGCCCCGCCAAAATAAGCTTCCATTGCGTCGGGCCCATCGGTTGTCGCAATATGGGAGATCCAATCTACAATTCCAGCTTCTACGGACGCCGCTTTAAAACGATGAGTATGACCGATAGCCCATGCGGTCATAAATCCTCCATAGCTGTGCCCTCGGATAAAGAGTTGGCTAGGATCAGCAATTCCTCGATCAATAAGATAATCAACCCCGGTCATGATATCCTTAAAATCATCTCCCCCTAAATCTTTATAGTTCATATGCTGAAACTTATCTCCGTATCCCAAACTTCCTCTATAGTTTACAACTAAAGTTGCGTACCCTTCACACGCAAAAACGGCTGAAGAATAAGGACCAAACGAAGTACTCCCAATAAAACTCTGGGATTCCACTCCTCCGGGACCTCCGTGGATAGAAACAATTAAAGGAACTTTTTTCCCCTCTTTATAGTTTTGAGGATAAGTAAGAATTCCCTCAATCTCAAGGTCATCGAAAGATTTCCATCGGATGGATTCAGCCCTAATCGCGCTAAGATCATTCTTTTCATTAAAGCTGGTTATTTTTTTAGGAGAAAAGGTATCAACA
>JAKBAL010000319.1 GCA_021809225.1 Pseudomonadota bacterium
CGATCTGGCCAAGGATTTCGCGCACGATATCGGCCTGAAATTGACGATCGTCGCCCGTATCACGGACCAAAACACCCCTGGAGGCCGCAGAAACGTTGGCCAAAATTGGCCCTAAACTTATTTAAACTATTTTTAAACTATTCTTAAACCGGGTTTTCCTGTGGAGAAGTTTTTAAATTTTGATCCAAAAATCGTCCCTAAAATTTTTTAAGGAAGAAAAAAATCGCCTCCAAAATTTTCTAAAATTATTTTTTGGGATTTTTGAAACTTAGGTCGCTTCGCTCCCAAATCAGAAAAGTTTCATAACGCCGTCTTTCGCTATGCCTGTACAAGAGCGCTCCGCTTTCGCTACGCGTCCACTCCGTGGATGGCCTTCGCTTCGCTCCAGCCACTCTTGACAGGCGCTCAAGTGGCGTTCAAGAACTACCAACACACAAAGGACGTAAAAGACGCCCTTTGCGTCTTTCTTTAAAATAGGTATCCTTCTAGGAAAATGGTCTGGGTCGCTTGCGACAAAGCGCCATTGCCGGAGGCAATGTGTAAGCGCGCATCCTTCGGATGATGCTCTAACGGAGATCTCCATCCCCCCATAACACATTCCTAAAAGCTCCTAAAATCGTCGTACAGAGGCGAAACTGATTTTTAGATGGTTTTCTACCTTAAGGTCCACAACATGCATCCAGAACCTCTCTACGGGGTTATTTTCTGTTTTGTAGAGAAGAGCAGAACTTTACACCCATGGGTGTTGTGAGGAAGCGTGGTAATTCGTTTTGTAGAGTGGGCCCCATCAAGCTTGTTTTGGTGGAAAAGCCCAATCCCATAATTTTTCTTTAACTTTAACAGCTGCCCAATTGACACCTGCTACAGCCCCATAATAAGTTCCAAGAAACAGTCCACATGGAATATCCCAGAGTATTGTTCCTAAGTAAGAATGGTTTTTTGCCGCGCCAAGATTACCTTTTTTTAGATCTTCACAAAGGGCGTTTCGATGATGCGCTCTTGCCTTTGCGGAGTCTGGTTTTCCATACCAAGAAAGACGCGTACCACATTCTTCACAAAGTTCTCCACAAGGATCAATCCGCCAGTGTCCTTGTGCTTCTTTTACTTGAAAACAGATTAAATTAAAAACAATAAACCCGTAAATTAATTTTTTCATTTTTATTTTCCTCTGAATTTATTTTTTAATGTCTCCTTAAGATGAGACATCTATATTCAATATAGATTAAAAAAAATCAAGTGCAAAAATTATACGGTTATACTTGAGCGTTGGTTATGGAGAAATTTAGTGAGCGGATGCGAACGAAGGAGGTCCGACGATTTTAGGAGGCGCGCTTATACGTTGCTTCGCAACGTGCGCTTTGTCGCAAGCGACGGAGGCCAAGTTTCAAGAGGATCTCAAGAATTTTTTGTCAGATGCGACGTCAACGGAAAGCGCTCAAGTGGTAAAGACGATAGTAGAGGGTTTGGACTCAAAAATCGCCAAAGGCGTTATGGATGAGATCGTCAGATTTTAGACCTACGCAATATGCGTTGCCAAAAAATGGCAACGCGCTTTTCAATCCCTTTACTTTTTAAGCTTATAGCCGCTGAGTGTGACCATCACGAATGCTGGGAGAGAGAAAAATGGCTATTTCGGACGCAGAACGTCAGAGAAAACACAGAGAAAAGAAGAGAGATCTCAATTTTGCGCGTGTGAATGTTTGGATTCCTAACGATAGGGTTGTTGAGATTAAAGCGATTGCCATGAGAATGACGGAAGAAGGATCTCAAGATAAGGAACCAAGCCAAAGACAAATGGGGTTTGCTCAATTTCTCTGTAGCAAGAAAGGTCTTAAAATTCCTACAGACGTCCTTTCAAGTTCCAAAAAGCTTGCTGAATGGCTGAATAAAAACAAGAGAAAAGCAGATAAAACAACAGAAAACGAGAGATTGCCATGCCCTTGAGAATAGGATAAATTAATGGAGCGCGACGCATAGGGATTAGACCTCCTACACGTCGCTAATCGCAACCAAATCTAACGAAGGAGATTTGATCATGACTGATCCTAATATAGCTATATCCCAACATCTGTTAAAGAGATTAGAAGAGGAAATCAACTTCTTGAGCAGCTTAATGTCCCAAGTGTTGATCGTTTCTTCCAATCTCAAAGGCACTTGGACATCTATCAAGCATGCTCAAGAGAACTGGAAAAGAGATAATGAAGCGCATTAAGATCTAGGGTTCTCTCAGAACATTTGAAAGAGAAATTCTAGATTTTTCCTATGTTCTGAGAGCTCATTAAACAACAAAAAAGAAGGGATTTATGCTAAAATTTTTTAGACCTCTCTTGAAAAAGCTAGCAGAAATGCTTGAAAAGCTCGCTACTCCCACAACACTATTAGAAGAGGAGAATGCCGTTATTGAGGAGGCTTTACCTCCTGAAGTCAAGAAAAAACAAGAGAAATCAGTCCCAAAAAAGAAAACAGAAATCATTTCTTATCCAGAAAAACCTCTCAGAGACGTCATCGACTTAATGGAGTTTCCCTTTGTAGCTCTATCAAAAGACAGAACAAACCCTATCATTTATGAGAATGAGGATAAAACACAAAAGGTTGTCATCAGCGGACACAGGGGTCAATTCATTGCTAGCATCTATGACTGGGACATCATCTTGGTTGTTGCTGGAAGAATACAGGAGATCCTGAACAAAGGATCTGATATTCCATCCCGTAATCTCACTATTCCACGTCACGAACTTTTAAAGGCTCTTCATAGACAGGGAGCAAGAAAAGATCAGAAAAGCTTAGAAAAAAGCTTAGACAGACTTAAATCAACATTGATCAATACGACGGTTAACAACAAAGATCTTAGACATAGAGCGGGCTTTGGATTTATAGACAGTTGGGGATATTTAGAACGAAAAAACAATAGAGAGACGAGAATAATCCATATAAGTCTATCAGATTGGCTATATGAACTCTGCTGTGCCCAAGGATCCCTCCTCAAGTCAAACAGATTGTACTTTGATATCACCTCAGGATTAAAGAAATTCCTCTACAGGACAGCTCGTAAACATGCAGGAAACAAAGAGGATGGCTGGGAGTTCAGCGTTGAGAAGCTTTATGAGAAGTCTGGTAGTGAAAGAGAATTAAAGAAATTTAAAAGTGACTTGAAAATTGCTGTTTCTGACAATGATATTCCTGATTATTCAATGGAGTGGATAGAAAAAAATAGGAAATCTCATGTCGTTTTTAAAAAATCAAAAATACATGAGATAGACAGACTGGTAGGAAAATTTGAAAAAAATCAATAAAATTCATTTTAATTCAATTAGTTAAGCTAAGTTGATGAGTAAGATGATTTTGGGGGGGGTATCACGGACCTTTGGGGGGGGTATCACGGAGCAATGGGGGGGGTATTACGGACCAAAAGATACTTATAATCGGAAAAAAAATTAGCTAAA
>JAKBAL010000320.1 GCA_021809225.1 Pseudomonadota bacterium
TATCCCTAATTTATATATTATCCCTACTTATGTTAAAGCATAATTTATTTATAGTCATCCCGTTGGTGACGTTGCCATTGTCGCTGGTGGGTACCTTTATGATCATATTTGTCATCGTGTGAGTGGGCGGGTGAGTAGTTTAAAAAATAATTGGATGGCTTGGAGCAATCCAGAAAGTTTCTATTTTGATCTTAATAACGAGTCAGCTTCTTTTCGTTTAGACTCAGCATGACATTCTCTTTCAAAATTTTCGCGAATGAGGTCACAGAGGTCTTCATTTCGAAGAGCGTAAGCAAGAGCTGCTCCTAAGATGACATTTTCAGGGATATAATCTCCCTGAATTTGAGGAAGGGAGGTTTCAAAGGAGCCATCTTGTTTTAAGACTATGGCTGCATCCCACCGGGTTAACTTAAGCGTTGTTGGTAGCATAAACTGACTAACTCCCCGAAACGTTTTATTTTTTGTTTTTTTGTTCCAAGATTGAAATCTTCTTATAGAAGTTTTACAAAGGGATATCAAGCAGTTCTGTAAACTCTTGCCATTCTCGTTTACTCATGCCGCTGTCTTCTTGACTAATGGTCTCTCCTTTTAAAAGCTTTTTTAAAACTTGAAGCCCATTTTTTGAAAAACGAACGCCTTCTTTCCGGTATTGTATAAAGGCTTCATAAGTAAAGGGAACCCATCGTTCCAATAGTCCCAACATGAGATCGGCATAGACACGGATTTCATATTGAGCATGGGAGTCAGTACGGAGAGCTAAGAAGTGCATTAAATTATGAAGATCAATCTTCCAATACCATTGGGTATAAAAATTGACAGAAAGGTTGATACGGGCCAGTTCTCTCGCGAGTTTATCCTTTTGAGGATCACGAACATTACCCATTGCATCTTCATTTAAAAGCTCTTCATAGTGGTCGTAGACGCGTTCTGCATCTTCACGCAGGAGGTTCATGACGTACTGGGATTGTTCAGGAGATAGAATTTTTCCACGACCTTGACGGTTATTGGTGGATTGGGCGGCCAAATGCTCTCCTGAAGGAATATAAAATTCTTTGTCTAAAATGGAATAACGACCGGAATATTCATTCACATTGGCTGTGCGATGGCGAATCCATTCGCGAGCCACAAAGATGGGGAGTTTTATGTGAAATTTAATCTCACACATCTCAAATGGAGTGGTATGGGCATGACGAAGGAGATAATGAATAAGTCCTCGGTCTTCCGTGACTTTTTTTGTTCCTTTGCCATAGGAAACGCGGGCTGCTTGTACGATTGAACTATCATTTCCCATGTAATCCATAACCCGTACAAACCCATGATCAAGGATTGGGAAGGCTTCATAAAGAACCTCTTCAAGAGCTGGGGCTATATCACGGCGCGTAGCATAGGTTTGAGCTTGAAGGTCTTTAATATCTTGTTCTTGTGTTTCGGTAAGGGCCATACTCCACCTCTTTCTTCTGATAAGGAATAATCCATTTGGGAAAGAGGCTCAAGGGGGAATGTCAGAATTAGCTCTACTTAATTTCCTTAAGCTTGCTTTTAAGTAATTCAATCATACATATTTATAGTAAATCATAAAAATAAGAACGCCATAAAAAACAGACATTTTAAAAACTTTATGATCTTTAATAGCAATGCTTAATATTGTTAACAATATAAGGCTGGGATAGGAAACTTCTAAAGCTGGATCTAAAAATTTTTCGATTCCTCGAAAATCCAACAGGGAAACCAAAAATGATGTGGCAATCGTCACAAACAAAACAATTGGAAATTTGCGATCTTGAATTTTAAAACGTGCACACAAATACTGAGCGTAGATATTATTAAGAGCAACTGCTGTTGTTAGGCATGAAAATACGATGATAATTCCGATGAGTAAAGTTGCCTTATCCCCCATAAGGTGAGCTGCAATTGTGGGAAGAATCAGCTCTGGAGATACACCCTCCGTAAATGGCTTATAATAAGCCCCTAAGAAGACAAACCCTAGATAGATAACAGCTAGTAGACTCGAACCCACTAAGCTTGGCTTTAAAGCAGCCCTGATCATTTTTCCATGGCTTAGGTCTTCCGGCAGAGCTGCCTGAATTTGCTTAAAAATAAGGGATGAGAAAAAAAAGGCCGCAAATAAATCCATCGTATGATAGCCACGTAAGAATCCAGCCGTAAATGCAGAAGGCCCTCTAACCTCACTCAAGCCTGTAGCTGGTGCTAAAAAAATACCCATAGAAATGAGGATGAAGAGCGAAATGAGTAAGAAAGGAGTCATCCATTTACCCAGAATAGAGATCATAAGATGTTCTTTTAAACCAAACAGAAAAGTTGCTATACAAAAGATAAGACTAAAAGAAACGAGGGATATTTGAGGGTAGAGATATCCAATCCCTCCATGAGCAACTGTTATACACCGAGGGACCACACCAAAAGATCCTAACAAGGATAATGTAAATAAAGGGAGAACAAGGCGTGCGAGTCCTCCTGCTTCTGCGAAGAAGGCATTGTAACTTCCTCGGTGGAGCTTAATCACAAATAAACCCAAGAAGGGGAGAAGAATCCCTGTCAAAAAGAGTCCTAAGAAGCCTAAAACCCACTGATACCCCGCGTTTCTCCCTATTTCTAAGGGAAAAACTAAGTTTCCAGATCCAAAAAACATGGAAAATATGGCAAATCCATAAATAAAAATATGTTTATATTGTTGCATCATCGTCTCTCTAGAAAAGATTAAAATTAATTAGTGATATATGAATTGGAGAGGGTTTATATGGCCGAGACGGCCACGACGACGTCTTTATGAGGGACACTATTTAAGAAAAAAAGGTGAAGAAAAACAAAAGGATTTTTGTCATCTTTTTTCTGTTGATAAAATTTTAAAGTACAATTTCTTAGCTTCAATTTTAGCACCTTCATTCATATTTTATTTAAAAAACGAAATCAGTAAAGAGCATTAATGAATGCAACCTTGGTTAAAGAATTTCACATCCAAGAATAAATTGCAACATTTTCTTCTGGTACACACTTTTTTCTGATTTTGTCATGACCACAATGATACTTATCTTTCTTTGTGTATAGTTGTTCCCTATTAAGATAATAGATTTTCCTACTCGCGAGCATCTCACCACTCTGGAGAAGGTTGATAAGCTAGTAATGAACTTAAGTTTCTGATCGTCACTCCGCCTTAGCGCTTCGTGCGACGGCGTGATCGCGAAGACGATAGTGGAAAACGTCCCCCGGTCGTACCCCGTTTACTATTACCCACAATTTTTTAATTATCTAAAAAAATATGTTAGGTATATAGCCAATTAACATGAAAATTAGGTGTTTAAATTTAAAAAATGGATTGCTTCGGAGCATACGCTCCTCGCAATGACGGCGGGGGGGATCGTCATTGCGAGGCCCCGTAGGGGCCGCGGCAATCCAGTCTTTCTTGTTTAGGTTCACTAA
>JAKBAL010000321.1 GCA_021809225.1 Pseudomonadota bacterium
AAGCAGCAAAGCCATTAAACAGCTCGCACAGGAAAAGAAATTGCAGCAAAAAATGAGAGAAATGGATCGGGGTGGGATGTCTTTGTGATATATTATTTGAAGTTTCCATAGACCTTGCCCCCCCCCCGAGGGGTACTTCATAGGGAGTGCTCTCAAGGGAGCTAGGTTTAATCAACCAAATAGTAAGTTGAACTTTTTCCTGAATTTTATGAACGAGACACCTGATCTACTTTTTACCTTAGAAGACCTTGAAAGGGCATACCTGTGGATTTTTAAAATCCGCAAAAATTATTCACATCATTCCGATATTTGGCTTCTTCGCCGCAACTGGGATAAAATCAAGTTTGCCATGTTTAGGCAACTCAATGAGGGGTCTTATCAGCGCAAAGGATTATTTGCGCGTAGAGACCAGGGCGCAAAGTTAATGGTAAATAATCAGTTGCTAAAATTCATTTCAAGTGACGCATTCAAGTATGGTTGTGGCCTCATCCTCCATGATGAGAAAATAACTACTTGATCAGAGCCGCCACCAACTTTCGCGATTAAATATATTTGACAAATGCATATTTCTTTAATACATGTCATATTATAAATATTATTGTAGGGTTTTTAATATGACTTATTCTTTTTTCTCTTTTAAAAATAAATTATGGTTTGTATCCCTTGTAGCTTTAGCAGCTTTAGCTTCTTCTCAACAGAGCTTTGCTGGGAATGGTAAGGAAAAAGTGGGAGGACCCTTAAAAAAACGTAAGACACTCTCATGAGAGTGTTGCTGGAAAAGAAAAGGAAGAGGAAAGCCCCCTTAATGTAAGCAAGACAACTCACACAATAAGTTTAGAGCACATTGATTTTCTTATTACTGAGGCTAAAAGGGGCGATGAGAAAGCCCAAGATAAATTGATGGACCTATGGTATATGGGTAAGGTTATAACATCAGAAAAAATTGATTTTTTTAACTGGAAGACTCTAGATTCGAATGAAGCAATTGAGAATCGTTGTTATACAAATGATAAGTATGCCTCCTTTGTTCTGATAAAGTTTAACCAGGAAGACATTAAAAAATATTTCCCAAGGTTGCTTGTCTCCATTCAAGATCGCGCCATTCAAAAGCATGCAGGCGCTTGCCCTCATGTATGAGCATGGAAAGGGTGTTCAGAAAAACGAAGGGGAAGCCGTCCGACTTTATCGACTCTCTGCTGAACAAGGACACCCGGGCGCTCAATTCAACCTCGCCACCATGTATGAGCATGGAAGGGGTGGCTTACAGAAAGACGTATTAATGGCTATAAGTCTTTATCACAAAGCAAAATTCCATCATTCTCCATCCACCTTGAAAAGCTATATAACCTTTACAAATGCTGAAAGTAAAAAAAGGAAACCTGAGATCAGTGAGGATGACTTTTTAGCTGATTTTTACCCCAAGACAAAAGTGCTTATAGTAGATATGTGCGAGCAATCATTGTTCCACACTCAGGGCTCTTCTATAATCGAGCACCCTGAAAATAGTTTTTCTATGAATTTACTTTACGCTCATTATAAAAACATAGTAGACGCTGGGCAAGATTTAGATTACTGGGCTACAACAATTGCGGGGGCTCACCATCCCGGCTTCTTTATCACCTGCATGAAACCCAAAAAGAGGCTGCTAAACGAATACAGAGAAGATTCAGAAGATGAGAAGACAGGATTTTGCAGAGTTAAGATTGGCAAGAAATTCTATTATTGCATAGGTGGCAGCAACCCTAAATTGGGATATAAACTTAAGATCTTTTTAAGTAAGAAAGGAAATCTTCTCAGCGAGCTTAAAGAGCTAAAGGATAAATTACTCGGTTCAAAACAAGATTTTGAGCACAGGACGAAAACCCACCCCAGCTTGAAACCACAGCTGGTGCAAATTGAAGGTGAATTAGCGCTCCTTCCTAAGGCTCATAAAGCTATCGAAAAGGGGTTTTCTGACTTAACTAACCTTATTAATCAGAACGTTGGTATTCGCAATAAAGCCTTTAGGGAGGCGAATGAAGAACTCTTTAAGTGATATGGCGGCTCGGACGTCAGGCCTTATTTTTAGAGAAATCATGAAAGATGTTCAAGCCCAGCATCCTGAAGAAAAGAATACCTTTCATCACGTCCGTAATCATGAGGATAAGCTCAAGAAAATCAATTTTACTTAATTTTTCTCTTTATTTCTTTTTGGTCTGCGCCCTGGCTTTATTGACAAAATTCGGCTTTGAGGTTTTGGCCTCCAAAGCCTCTTTAATCGCAAAGTATTCTTTTGCAACCCAGTGAAGGCCGGATTCAGAATGTTCTCTTGCTCTTCGATCATCTCTTACCAATAGATAGGAAGAAAAAACAGACTTGACCGCACCCGTAAGGATAAAAGCTAGTCGCACAAGAATAAAAGGCCTATTTCACAAATGGTTGAATTGATTCATCATCACTTTCCAGGAATGAATGGTGTTTTCTCCTTGCATATGGAGGCGCTGCAGGTCTTCTTCTGCCCTCATTAAGAAAGGAGAGGATCTCTCATAAAAGCTCGAGGTGACTTTTGAGTTAATATTCAAAAAGTGTTTTTGTAAGTGGGCGGAGATTCTCTGGTCTAATTCTTTTGAGATGGTTTTTTCGAGATTTACTTTAAAGCCATTCAGGGTTTTCTGGATTTCCAGAGAAAAGGCGGCTTTATTCTTATCAATGTCCTTGGCGATCTCTCCATGGAGATCCTTGAGGGCTTTTCCAAAGTATCCTTGGCGAGTTGTTTTTCTAAGTTTTCAAAGTTTGAATTGTCTTTTGGCATAGGGGGTATCCTTTTTTACATCCTTGTCTCTTATATGGAGAGGGGAGAATTAAAATTTAAGGACTCATTTTTTAAGTTGAGGAGAAAGAGATGTTTTGTCAAAAGCGAACTTTGAAAGTTCAAAATCATAGACAAAGGAGAAAAGATACCTAACCCCAAAAGTATACCCGGCGTATACCCGGAGATTTTTCTGATTTTCAGACTCCTTCGAAAATTCAGAGAATCCCTGGTGGGCGCTGAAGGATTCGAACCTTCGACCCGCTGATTAAGAGTCTTCTTGAAAAAACCTTGAAATATTCGTTCAATGTTTTGTATTTAAAAAAATTTATCATGACTCAATTTCTCTGTAAAATTTTTTCTATCATCATTCTATCATCAACGCACTTAACAGTTGGAAAACATTTTATGGAGCACTCGTTCTTATCATTTTTCCCGTTTCTTTAAGAGGGGCCACTACGAGGAAACTCTCATCTTTAGCAATTAAAAATCTTTTATATGCGCTTTCACCACTATTACACGATCTTAATACCAACGTTAATGTCGTTGTCAGCACCCATGCAAGACTTGTTTCTGGCTGATGGCTAGTCTTTGCCAGGAGAGAGTTGAACCCTCTGAGTTGAGATGAAAAATTTTCAATTGATTTAT
>JAKBAL010000322.1 GCA_021809225.1 Pseudomonadota bacterium
ATCCCTGTGCGATTCCGTAAACGAGCGGTTTCTCTTTTTTGGGTTGTTAAGGAAACAAAGGGAGAGATATGGTTTTGTGAACAGTCAAATTCAAGAACGGTTGTGAATTCAGCCATCATGAAATAAAAACATCTCTTCCTATTTATTTGGCCATCTTTAATTTATTTTTTTTTTAAATATTTATGCAATCATTATACTGGATACTTTAGGGAATAATCGCTTTGTGGCCTTAGGGAAAATTTTCTGAAGTAATCAAATGGATGACTCAAACTTAAAAATCAAAGGATCAGATCGAAAACTAGCGAAGTTCTTAGATTTTTTACTTAAAGTAAGAGGGTGCTACTCTAAAAGAAGAATACAACAAGTGATTCCGGAATCATCTTACCGAGGTAAAAAGAGAGGATAGAATATCCATATCAATCACCATCAATTGATTGAAAAATATTACGAATAAACCCTGGCGCCAAGATCGAAAGAGGATTGAGGTGAATGTTAGGCGCATCAAAAGGACCTTTAACGGAGTATGCAATGGCAAAAAGCCCCTCCCCTTCTCCACCATTGAGCAGATCTCCAACAAGGGGTATATTGTTTAAAATCGAATTTAAAAATCGAGCCGGGGTAATATTGCCATTTAATGCATAAATGCGATTTTTTTGATCAATTTTTCCTTCGACCGTAAATCCAAGAGAAAGACTTTTGCCAATACCCTTGCGGACGACGACAAGATCTTCACTATAATCGAAATCAGCTTCAAACTTTTCCATTGATAAAACCTTCTTTTCAGAAAATAAGTTCACAATTCCAATGGGAGAAAGGAGAGCCGCAAATCGTCCTAAAAGATGAACTTCATAAGCATCGAAGCCTTTTAATTTAAAAGTTCCTTTATAAGGACCTTGGCCTTGCCTCTTACCTTTAATGGTAATATATCCTCCGCCGATGTCTTCATAGATACTCAAATTTTTTAAGAATGCACCTGCATCATTGGCTCGAACTTCAAGGATTTGTGTATTATTAGGTCCAGGGGTAATATCAAATAAGATCCCTCCGGAAACTTTGGCCATATCTCCCCTATTTGCAGTTCCCTTGCCCGCTTTAGCTCTCAGATGAACGGTTTTCCATGTTGTCATCTTTCCTTGCAGGAAAAGATCAGCCTCAGCTTTAACACTTTGAAAAATTTTTCCCTCACCAAGGCGCAATTGGTCTACATCCGCAAATAGCTTAATATCTGTAGGAGGATGATCTTGATCCTCTTTTTTATTAACATAATCAAGAAACTTTTCTAAATCCACGCTTTGCCCCTTAAAAGAGACCTCGTATGTATCTTTACGTGGGGTATTAAGGGTGACTTGAGTTTGCGTGTGTGGTCCTCTAAACGAAGAGAGATGAATGGTTTTCCAATCTTTTTCCGAGCCAAAAAGAATTTCCCCTTTAAAAACATAGGTGGGAGACAACATACGAAGGTCGGACATCTTAGCAAGCTGGCCATCATTAAAAAGAAGATTAAAAGAAAGCCTCCCCTTCTCTCCAGGCATTTTTTCCCACTCAAGAGGAAAGAATGAGAGAGTCGCTTGCGTGATATCTAAATTCACAAAAAAATTACTTTTCTTATTCCTGTCAAGAGTATAGATAAAAACCGCTTGAGTAGGACCTTGCGCGTACTCTGCCCAATCAAATCCCAAACGCTTAAAATCTGCAAACGAGGCCGTTGTTTCCACTTTAAACCACACTTCGTGAGCAGCCGTGTCCTCAAAGAAATGGCGATAAGTCAGAGTCGCAGGAAGTTGGTTAAGAAGCCCTTCCCCCTTAATTTCCATTTGATTGTGACTCAGGTTAAGCAAAAGATTGCCGTCCGTAAGTTGAGCGGTAAGTTCCTCTGAAATTTTTCTGTCAAGAACCACATTTTGGAACGTTCCCGTGGCCGCCATTTTAATATCCTTAAACTCAAGGGTTGCCTTGAGTGGAAAGTCAAGATTAAGAGATAGAGTCCCCTGCCCTTTGGTACTTTTGGGATCAATCTTTCCATAAGAGGCATATTCAAGAGGCTTGTGATCAATAACATCAAGAAAGTCAGGAAGAGGTCCCTTCACCTTAAGATTCAAACTGAGTTGTTCGTCATCTGTATCAAGGGCTGAAATAAGGACACGGCCTTCTTGAACTTTAATCTGATTAATTTCTCCAGCAAGAACTTGAATGTTAAAGCCTGTTTTGTCAAAAATCGCCTGTGCAGCAACGTTTTTCACCGCTGGCAATCCTTTAAGATAAGTAATTTCTACTCCTTTTCCTGCAAGCGTTCCATCAAGATCATCAACTTTAAACCCACTCTCTCCTTCATGTCCTTTAAATAAGAATGTCGCCTCAGTTATAACTCCCATTCGCAAGTTTTGCGTCAGCCACTCCCGAGCAGGAACTGCAAGATCCTTAGGCCAAAGAACTTCTAAATAATCTATAGGAAAGTCTTCCACTTTTCCTTCAATCTCTATAAAATGCCCCATTTGCATCGGTTCTAAAAGAGAGAGAGGACTATTCGGAGACACAAGCTTTCCTGAAAACTGAAAAAGGGCTTCTTCCGATAAGAGTCCAACTTTTGTAAGATCGATCTCATGGGGGGAGACAACCAACGAAACATTGCCAGAGGTTATTACAAAAGGGAGAAGAGTCGACACCGTGGACGTCAGCGTTCCTTTTCCAAGATCCACATCACACGTTCCTTCGATCACTTGAAGAGTAGCAGGAACAGCTGCCAGATGTACTTTACCATTAAGGGGAACATCCCAACATTGCAGAAAATTAAGAGCATCATCAAAATCCAGGATTTCAGGATTTAGAGGACAGAAAATAGGCCCCTTCTTTTTAAGTAAACTTTCAAAAGAGATATGGTCTAAATCAAGATTAACATCAAAACGAGCCGATCCTATCTGATGAGCAAACTCTGCCTTAAGAGCTCCCGCTCCTTGCTGAGGTTGTAAAATTAATTCTATACGAAATCCATCAAGCTTTCGTCTTAACACACATGTTGTTTTAGGAAGTTCCCATTCTTGATTTGCTTCTTGATCTCTTAAAAAAGTATGAGCCTCAATGATAGAAATTTTAGTGACTTCATTTAATTTACCAAGAACGGTACTCGGACCAGACAATGCAAAAAACGGCAAAAGATTTTCAAGAGCGAAATCTTGATTCATCGCTGACTGGCCAAGCCCCAAAGCATATTCCCCTTTTTCATCCTTCTCGAAAAGCACGTGAGGATGATAAAATCGAAGCTTTTCTAAGGAAAATTCTCCAAAAAGAAGGCGATAAAGCCTGAAAGACACTCCTATATGTTCAATCGAAATCCACTGTAGATTTTGATCTTTTTGAAACTGAACACCCACGAGATCGATTTCAAAAAAGCGGTGCCACTTTCGCCAAACAAGCTGAGTATGACCAATAGTAGCAC
>JAKBAL010000323.1 GCA_021809225.1 Pseudomonadota bacterium
GTTCCCAACAAGCAAAGAAAAACATCAGAAAGCCAAGAGCCTAAGGAAAATGTTTTCTTTAGCGTTGCCATAACATACGCCGACATGACAAATCCCACCAAATATCCGAAAGTTGACCCTGTGAGATAGGCAAACCCTCCGTTAAAACCTGTAAGCACGGGAAAACCTGCAGCGGCAAACCCTAGCCAAATCAGTAAAGACTCAAGAGCTCGACGAGGAGTATAAGTTAACCCAATCAGCATTACCGCCACCGTCTGTAAGGTAATAGGAACTGGCTGGAGGGGTATTTCAATTTGTGAGGCCGCAAAAAGGAGCACAACGCCCCCAAAAACGATCATTATTTCATTCCAAACGCTAGACTTAGATTGAATGGTCGAAAGAACTTTCATCCTTCTTCTCCTTTTGTCGTTGTCTTACAGCCAACACTTTTGTGCAACTGGGAGCTCATCCTGCCATAGGTCATTTTCTAGATCAACCCACAACTTCCTCATTACCAAAGACTCATCATTCTCAAGAGGCTGAAAAAATTTACTCTTTTTCCATTATCAGGGAATGCCTTATTTTTCATTTATCTGAGAAAGACGCTCTTTAAGAGCATGAAAAAAAAGAGAATTTTCTATAAACTTATCCAGCAAATTTGGAGGCCAAGAAAGATCCTTTTCAATTAGCAACTGGCATGCTTTTCTATTTGCTTCAATAAAAAAATTCAGATGATTTCGTGCCTCTTCACTGTTATCAGGAGTCATAAACGTAAGAGGATCGCACACGCTTTGCAAAATTTCTTCCAGAATTCCCTGCAATTCTAGAATTTGCTTAAGAGCTGACTCTGTCAGCTCTAACTCTTCGTATTCCAAAGCATGTAAAAGCGTATCAACATAAAATGCTGTCGCTAAATCTTCAATAAGTTCAGGATTTCGGAGTAATTTTCTTGCTGGCCCGTTCCGAGACTTGGTTTGACCAGAAGCAAGGTGGCTTATACTTTCTACGATTTTCACAACACTCGGGATCTGACACGCAACCCCATCACGATCTAAACTTCTTTTACAATGCGATTTTCTTTTTATGCTTTCAGTCTGTTCCATCGCTTTTACCAAAGGGGTCCCTAAAACAAAAAAAAGAGCTCCCAAAACCAAAAAATTTATCTTCAAAAAAAGTTTATGCATCCCTACTTACACTCCAAAAAAGGTCCGACAAATGAGACATCTTTTATATTATCTTCTGTAAGCTTATTTATCTAGTCGACTCTTATTGATTTTTAATACGCCACACGGTAAATTCCACAAATCTTCCTTGACTTAAACCGCATAATTCTTCACAAGTAACATATATTTATTAAAAAATATTAATTATTTATGCAAAAACCTCTTCTTGAACATTTAATTGAATTAAGAACTCGATTAATCTATATCCTTTTAGCTCTTATAGCCAGTATGGCTGTGTGCTATCCTTTTGCCCCTCCTCTTTTTCAATTTTTAACCGTTCCCTTATGGCATGCGATGGGTGAGGAAGAAGGTCGTCGGATGATCTATACAGGTCTTACAGAAGCATTTCTTACTTACCTAAAGGTGACTTTCTTTGCAGGTTTTGTGCTCGCCTTTCCTTTTATCTTGTGGCAAGCCTGGGTTTTTGTGGCTCCCGGACTTTATGATCGCGAGAAGAAAACCATATGGCCTTTTCTAATCTTAAGCCCTTTTTTATTTCTTGCCGGTGCATGCCTTGCCTATTATGTCGTATGCCCCTGGGCATGGCACTTTTTCTTAAGTTTTGAAATGCCCACCTCTCCTCACACTCTTTCTCTTCAACTAGAAGCTCGAATGGGTGAATACCTTACACTTATTCTGAAGCTGATTATGGCTTTTGGCCTATGCTTTCAACTACCTCTTATTCTTGTAGGACTCGTTCAACTAGGGTTTCTGACCCTTGAAAGTTTAAAACGTAATCGTAAATATGCCTTTTTAAGTATTGTCATTGTTGCGGCTCTTATGACCCCACCTGACATCATTAGCCCTTTAAGTTTAATAATTCCTCTTTATACCCTCTATGAAATTTCTATAGGTTTGGTAAAACTATCCTCAAGAAGGAAAGGACTTCACTGTGTTAGACATAAAGTGGATTCGAGAGAATCCGGAAGCATTTGATATAGCTTTAAAAAATCGTGGTCTTGAAAAGGCTGCGCAAAAAATCATTACACTCGATGAAACCCGTCGCGTAACCATTCAACGCGTTCAAGACATGCAAAATCAACGGCATGGTCTTGCTAAACAAATTGGTGAGCACAAACAACAAGGTAAAGATGCCGAAGCCCTAATGAAAGAAGCAAGTCTTCTGCGTGAAACCCTTGCTCAGGAAGAAGAGAATGTAAGAGTTGCTGAAGAAAACCTAAAAAAAGTTGTGGCAATTTTACCAAATATCCCTGCGGCTGACGTTCCTATTGGATCAACAGAAGCTGACAATGTCCTTATTCATCAATGGGGAGAAAAACCTTCTTTCTCTTTTAAGCCAAAACAACATTTTGAAATTGGTGAAGCCATGGGGCTTATGAATTTTGAAGAAGCGTCCAAGCTCTCTGGCTCTCGATTTGTTGTTCTAAAGGGCGACCTTGCTCGTCTTGAACGAGCTCTTGGCGCATTTATGCTCGATACTCACACCCAAGAGTATGGGTACTTAGAGATATCTCCTCCCTACCTTGTCCGTCCACAAGCGATGTATGGGGCTGGCCAACTTCCAAAATTTGCCGAAGATGCCTTTGTCACAACAAATGACTATTGGTTGATCCCTACAGCAGAGGTACCGCTCACCAACTTAGTCGCTGATGAACTTTTAGATCCTAATCATCTTCCCAAACGATTTGTCGCTTACACGCCTTGTTTCCGATCAGAAGCCGGTTCGGCAGGAAAAGATACTCGCGGTATGTTCCGTCAACATCAATTTCACAAAGTAGAGCTCGTCAGCATTACAAATCCTGACGATTCAGAGGCAGAACATCACCGTATGTTAGAGGCTGCCCAATCCATCCTTGAACGTCTTAACATTCACTATCAAACGGTTGTTCTTTGCACAGGAGATATGGGAACCTGCCCTCAAAAAACCTATGACATTGAAGTCTGGCTCCCAGGTCAAAATGCCTACCGGGAAATTTCAAGCTGCTCTAATTTTGGAGATTATCAAGCGCGTCGGATGAATACACGCTTTCGAGTTGAAGGAAAAAAGACTTGCTTTGTTCATACGCTCAACGGTTCAGGGCTTGCCCTGGCGCGCACCGTGATTTGTCTCTTGGAAACCCATCAACAAGCGGATGGGCGGATCAGTATTCCTGATCCGCTGCGTCCCTATCTGCATGGCGAAGCCTCCCTCTAGCCTCCACCAGCGCGCGGCCGCGCTCGTCGGACGCCTGATCAAAGCGGTGATGGCGGCCATCGTCTTGCCGGCCG
>JAKBAL010000324.1 GCA_021809225.1 Pseudomonadota bacterium
GCTTAAGCCTTTGGATTTTCAAATTCCCAGGCTCTTGCTGTGAAAAAATCCTTTGCTGAACATCACAATTTGCAAAATTTAAGCGATCTTGCCCGCATTGCTCCTCACTTAACCATTGCAGCTCCTCCTGAGTTTTTAAAACGTCCAGATGGGATGCTTGGCTTGAGTCAGTCCTATGAATTAAAGTTTAAAAATGTGATGCAAGTGGATCCAAATCTTATGTATACGGCCATTGATCATGAAAAGGTTGAAGTGATTGCGGCTTTTACAACCGATGGCAAACTACAAAAATATCAACTCATTCCTTTAAATGACGATAAGGAATTCTATCCTCCTTACTACTGTGCGCCTGTGATCAGAGAAGTAATCCTCACGACATATCCTGAAATTGATGGAGCTCGATCTGTTGTTTCTGGCCATATTGATGAGGAAAAAATGAGGATGTTAAATGCAAAAGTTGACATTGAAGGGCGGTCTCCTTTTGACGTGGCTCAAGAGTTTTTAGCAAAGCTGAATTGACATTTAGAGGATATGGCACTGAATACATGTAAAAATAATTTATTTTATAAAAATCGTTTTACAATTGACGAACTCTTTAAGGCCGTGATGAGAAAATTCTCGGCCAAAGCCACTTTGTTTAACCCCTCCAAAGGGGAGACGCGGATCAGATTTGACAAAAGTATTCACAAAACAATTTCCCGCTTCAATTTCCTTTAAAGCAATTCTTTCTCCACGGGTAAGATCTTCGGTAAAGACCGCAGCGCCAAGACCAAAGGACGATCCATTAGCGATCTGGATAGCCTCTTGTTCGTCCGCTGCTGAAATGATGGCCGCTACAGGTCCAAATAATTCTTCATCATACGCCGGCATTCCTTTTTCGACATTTGTCAAAACAGTGGGAGGATAAAAAGATCCAGGTCCATCGGGAATAAATCCGCCTAGAAGACAAGTGGCTCCCTTGTTGAGACTCTCTAAAACCTGATTGTGTAGGGTCTCTCTTAAATCAAAACGCGCTAAAGGTCCCACCGTCGTGTACTCATTGAGAGGATCTCCAAGAACAGTTCTTTTCATGGCGTGGACAAAAAGGTCTTCAAAGTCTTTCTTCTGGCTTTCAACCACAATAAATCGTTTCGCAGCGATACAACTTTGACCTGAATTTATCAGCCGACTAGTGGCGCAAAGAACGGACGCCTCTTCTAGAGGAGCGTCCTCTAAAATAATGTAGGGGTCACTTCCCCCTAACTCAAGCACACACTTTTTTAACCAATGTCCCGCCTTCGCTCCCACACTTTGACCCGCTGCCGTACTGCCTGTGAGCGTAACTCCCTGAATCAAAGGAGATTCAATAAGAGACAAGGCTGTCTCACTTGTGATTAAAAGAGTTTTCAACACATTTTCAGGAAATCCAGCCTCTTTAAAGATTTTTTCGATGGCTAATGCACATCCCGACACGTTTGAGGCATGTTTTAAGACGAGTGTGTTCCCTGCCATTAATGCCGGTAGGGCAGCGCGAAACACCTGTCCAAAGGGAAAATTCCACGGCATGATCGCCAAAAGAACCCCTAAAGGTTCATAGGCTATATAACTTTTTTCTGCATCAGTTTGAACCATTTCCCAACGCAAGTATTTTTCAGCATTTTCAGCATAAAAGTCACAGGCCCAGGCGCATTTTTCAATTTCAGCTTGCGCTTGCAGAATAGGCTTGCCCATTTCTTGCGTTATGAGTAGGGAAAGAGATTTTTTTTCAGAACGCAGTTTTGCTGCAACCCTTTTCATATAAATGGATCTAATATCAAAAGACGTTCTTCTCCACTCTGTAAAAGCGGTATGACTTTTTTCAACCCCAATGAGAGCTTCTTCTACATTCATAACTGGATAAGTGGCAATACTTTGGCCAGTTGTCGGATTTATTGAATGAAAATCCATGGGCGAAGTCTTTCTTATTTTTATCGTGATTCATTTTGGCAAATTATTAAAGAATGTCAACTCTGAGCGGAATGATCAAAAATGGGAACAGCATCATCTTAAAGCCCTAGAGAAGACAAGGACTTTCAGGTGTTAAAGTCTTCACAGCAGCCTGGAAATCAAGAAGGAGCATAGAGTCTTTACTTTTTTAATAGTTCTTCTCTACTTTATGAAAAATGCTTGGTTCCCACTCTGGAATTATCCCAATAATAGAAGACACTCTAAAAGCATTGTTGTTTTTCGACTCTCTGTTTTTTATTGATATATTGATATATTTTTCTTCTAAAGACTTCATTTCTTTTTTATATAGCTCATATTCTTCTGCTGTAATCCAAAAACCTAGGGTAGAAAAGTAAAGTTCGGTATTTTTTTCTCTGACTAATGCCAACATTTTCTCGTAATATTCTTTTGCCATCAACTCACTAAATTTATTGGATAAAGGTCCACCTGACGCATAGCTAAACACACCTGTTACTAAGAAACGAATGGGAGATGAAAGCTTACCATCTTTTACTTTTTCTATGACTCCAATATCTTCGAGGGCTTTGAGATATTTTTGATTGGTCCTATCGGAAAGACCATATTCTTTTGCAATCTGTTCTGGAGTCTTTCCGTCTGTATATAGTTGAGAGAAGTACGTATAAACAGGTATGTTTAAGGAAAGAAATTTCTTCTTGCTGAACAGTAAAAAACGGCTTTTTAGGGATTTCTGAATGAACCGATGAATGAATACAGAAAATCAGGAGAGAGAAAAAAACCAGAATAAAAGACTTATTCATACTGACCTTATTTTTAGATTCGACAAGATACCATATTTAGGTTTGAAGTCCACTATCCTTCTCTCGAATAATTTTTATGAAGAGCATAATTTCCCTTTTCTTCCTCTTCTCAAGCACGAGAGAGACAAACGAGAGGCCATCAAATAATCTTAGTCACTATTTAAGCACTATCAGCGTCAAAAATTTTCTGTAATTAAAGAAGAAAGAGTAGGTGATTTATTTAAACTATAGCCATAAAAAACAAAAGGCTTTTTCTGGCCTTTTGCTGTTCTTTGATGGTATATATGGATAGATAGCAGTCGCTTTTTTATGACAATAGGGGCTTAAAATGAAGAACATCGCACCTGAGATTTTTCGTCAACGATTAATGATCGAAGGATTTTATACAATTGCAGTCACAAGAGAAAAATTGGATACCTATTTAAGGGAACTTGCTCAACATCTTGAGTTGAAAATTTATGGAGATCCTATTATTTTTTCACCCGCGAGCGGAATGGGAAAAGAGGAAAATCAAGGATTTGATGCTTTCGTTCCTCTGATTGATTCTGGAATTTCGGCTTATGTTTGGAGTGTACATAAGTTTTTTTCAATTGTGATTTATACCTGTAAAGGTTTTGATGAAGGCAAAGCTATTGCTTACACAAAAGATTTTTTTAAAACAACGGTCGATGTGG
>JAKBAL010000325.1 GCA_021809225.1 Pseudomonadota bacterium
GCAGCTTGGCTCTACGTCGTATGCCCCGAGGTAGGATACAATACTACAGTTTCACTTCGCGAATTAAAGCTGAGGGATTACCAAGGCTTTTATGAAACAGTAAAGGCTTTTAGACTGAACCTGTCAGGTTGACTGGGGAAGTTCTTGAATATAGGTTGGGAGAGAATCAACTTAAAGTTCATTTTTTTGGTATGGTATTAGGATACTCAAGACAGCGGCATGTCAAAGGTTATCTTAATGAGCGTTTTCCTAACCTCATCAATGGCCATGAAGAAGCTTTTCAATGGTTTGGGGACATGACGAGAGAAATTCTTTACGATAATATAAAAACCATGATAACCATCCATAATATACAAACAGTTTCCCCTTGAAAGAACCATAATTACAGGAGACGCTATTTTTTCCCAAAAAAGTCTGCTAATTAATTGTAGACAAAAAAGTAGACTATCATTTGCCAGGTGACTCGAAGCCGATGGAAAAAGGGAAAAGAAACTTGCAAAACTGTTTCTGCTATAACGAGTTTAACAGAACAAAGAACTTCTGCTGAAAACCTGTTAATTCTCAACCACAATCACTGGACAATAGAAAATTAGTTGCACAGAGTAAGAGATATGACTTTTATCAACCAAAGGATCTTGCAACTCATGACTTCCCTGCTCAATACAGCTACCCAAGTCATCAAACGAGTTAATTCAACACCTGCCTATGCCCTCCATTTAGACTCAAGGTTTCCTAAGCAAATCCTTAACCTTATTATGGAGAACTAAATAACCCTGGAAAAAAGTATGTCTCAGAAAATGTTTGATAAACTGAACAAATCTATTCATTATACTGAAAAAAAAATAAGGTGGTGAACGTGTATAAGCGTCCGCATTTTCAAAAAATTATGAAAAGAATAGAAGGCCCTCGATTCTTTATGCAAGTTTTAGCGGGTCCGCGCCAAGTTGGAAAATCAACTCTTGCTCATCAAGTGAAAGAGGCCATTTCTTTTTCTTCTCATTATGCTTCTACCGATGGATCTGCTTTATATGACTCTAAATGGATCGAACGACAATGGGAAATTGCTCGACAAATGGCAAAGAAAGCCAACAATGATTTAGGGGCTTTGCTTATTTTAGATGAAATTCAAAAAGTTTCTCATTGGTCTGAGATCGTAAAAAAGCTTTGGGATGAAGATACTTTTAATAAATTGAATTTAAAAGTAATGCTTTTAGGTTCTGCGACGCTTCTCATTCAAACCGGCTTAGGAGAAAGTTTAGCAGGTCGATTTGAAATTATTCCCATTTCTCATTGGTCATTTAAAGAGTGTTGTGAGGCATTTGACTGGACTCTCGATCAATTTGCCTATTTTGGAGGATACCCTGGTGCGGCTCAACTCATTAAGGATGAGGAAAGATGGTCAGATTACATTATTGATTCGATCATTGAAACGAGCATTTCTCGTGATGTTATGTTAATGACACGTATTTATAAGCCAGCTCTTTTGAGAGCTGTTTTTGAGTTAGGTTGCCGTTGTACGGGACGTATTTTCTCCTACCAAACAATGCTAGGTCAAATACAAGACGCTGGAAACATTTCTATACTGGCACATTACCTTGAGTTACTTTCAGAAGTAGGACTTATCGGAGGATTGAAAAAATTTTCTACAGATCCGTTGCATCAAAGGGCATCTAGCTCAAAACTCCAAGTTTTTAATACGGCTTTAATGACAGCTCAAAGCCATTTATCCTTTAAAGAGATGCGACATGATGAAGACGCCTGGAAAAAATTAATAGTATGCTGCATAGGAGGGCATATTATAAACTCAGCCCTTGGGACTAAAATTGAAGTTTTTTATTGGAAGGAAGAGAGTAATGAGGTCGATTTTGTGATACGTAAAGGCAAAACAGTCATAACAATTACGGTTGAAAACGATAAAAAGGGATTAAATTTGAGGGGAGTTGAAAAATTCACTCGTTTATATAGTCCACAACAAAATCTCTTTGTGGGAAAGCAAGGCATTCCAGTCGAGCAGTTTCTTTTGACTCCCCTAGAATTTTGGATAGATCCTGCTGTAGAAAATCTTAGACACTCAGCTTAAATAAAATTTATTTTAGATCAATTTCTCAGAAAATATTTATGAATTTGTATGAATCCGATATTCAACAGCAAGTCCATAAACTGTCCTTAGAAAAATAGTAAATTTTTATTTTTAAATTATTAAATTATTAAATTAAGAAAAAATTTATCTTTAAGTAATCAATTAGCATAGAATTTACAGCAGCAGTTCCATTGTGATAAAAGAAAAGATGAGGTTAGGCTTTCACCTTTGCAAAATGGACATATTAATGTCTTGAGGCAGTATTCCTTCATCTTACTCAAGCAATCCCATAGTTTAATTTTTTCCCTCCTTTTTTATATTGTTTCTACATGAAAACTAAAAGACCCTGACAATGCTGGTAATCTTCTATTTATTCCATAGCTGAAAAATAAAACGTATTATCGGAGGATTTTTCATCCTCAATCTTAATCATCCCACACGGAAAATTCTTTCTCAAGATGGAGAAGAACTCTACGAAAGCGATTCAAAAGAAGGTCTCTTCAGTTGAATGGGTAGAGTCAAATTTGATTTGGAATCCACTTAAAATAATCCTTGATATGTACTCCGAATGGATGTACAATTAAAGAACAAAGGAGAGAAGAAATGAGTCAGTTGAGAGAACCACAAGAGCCCGTCCGTAAGGATAACCGCTTGCAGATTCGTGTTGACGAAGAAGCTTACCATGTTCTTGAAAAGGCTGCATGTTATAGACATGGCTCTTTAAGCCAGTTTGTTCGAGAGGCTTCATTAAAGGAAGCTGAGAAAATTATTCGGGAACATGAAGCTATGACTCTTTCTAATCAGGATTGGGTACACTTCTTGGATGCTTTGTCCTATCCTGCAAAACCTAATATAGCCCTTCAAGAAGCATATGTGCGCTATAAGAAGACTCTTCAGAAATGAAAATTCAGCTTCTACAGAGGAATCTGCATGAGAGAGATTCTTTTTTTTGTGGAGTTGAGGTCCTTAATGACTATCTGAAGAAATATGCTCTACAAGACAGTAAAAGGAATCTTACAAAAGTTTTTGTTTTGGAAGGAAGCACGTCGCAAGAGGTAGCAGGATATTATACCCTGAGTCCATTATCGTTTTCAAAAGATGAGCTGGGGATTGCGTTCTCTAAGAAGCTTCCGCACTATCCGATTCCAGCAATACTTTTGGGGAGATTGGCTGTCGATGTCGCTTATCAAAAACAGGGAATAGGAACCTTGTTACTTATGGATGCTCTATTAAGAGTTTACCAAGCAAGTCAGGAGAGTTTTGGAATTTATGCAGTGATTGTAGATGCTAAAAATAATAAGGCAAAAACTTTTTATGAGAATTTTGGGTTTATA
>JAKBAL010000326.1 GCA_021809225.1 Pseudomonadota bacterium
CGAACAAACCTATGAATGGTCCTGGCTTTATAATATGTTTAACGGTGCGCCAACTATGTGGGCCCTCGTTGGATATATCTTTATAACTACGTTACCTGATGCGGTTCCTCGGAATATAGAGTCATGGCAACTAGCTCTTCGTGATTGGGGTGAGAAATGGCAACATAAAGGGCGAAATTTACTCCTACTTGGAGCCTGTTTTTTACCCTCTCTCATTGAACCTTTTTATGTGCTTCAAGTGGAAGTTAATAATATGCGTGTCACTGGTGAAAGTGGATTAGATAATCAATATGCTCGCTTTGCATTGATCTCTTGCCCTGCTTTATTCTTTGACAGCTATGCCTATAACATACGATCAGCCGCTAGTGGTTTGGAAAGCCTTAAAGCCGGCTATGCTGATTTTAAATCTTTCATGAGCAAACACCTTTTCCATCAAGCGCGTCAAGGCCTTCCTTCCTCAGAAGTTAATCGCCAAGCTCTTGGAAAATCCTTGGATAAGGTTAGCAAATATTTCGAGCAAGCATCTGATGAGCACATTAAAGACATTTATGCTAACCTCCTCCAAATTCAACAAAGCGATGCTCCAGAGGAAGCTCATAAAACTTTGCTTGTCATCAGCTATCTTGCATCCCTAGGAAAAGAGGTGATTGAGGGCCAAAAGGCTAAAAAATCTTATTATTCGCTCCTTGCTGATACCCTCAATTGGGGATCCTTAGCAGCTGGATCTGTTGCGCGCGCCGTTGTTTTATACTTCATTTTCTCAACTATTTTGGGCTATTTTATCCCCGATGGCTGGGCGGAAGCGTTAGGTGTGATCAGCGCAGCACTAGCCTATGCTCCTCGTACTTTGTTAGAATACAAAGGAATGGACAACTTTTTTAATCACTACCTTCGTGAGGAAACGCCCACGGGCCATTCCAGTTATGGAAAAGTACGGACTACGGTTAAAGCAGGGACCTTATGGCAAGGCCTCTTTTTTAGTCTTCCCTTAGCTGTTTTAACCTTACAAGTTGATCAGACGCTCCTTAACAGTAACCCCTGGTTTCTTCTTACTGCTGGTCCTTTTGTTTTCACCGAAGTTGCAGCGCAAACCACCAGTTTTAATACCACCTATAATCAGCAAACCACCTCTGCTTTTATCACCCTCCATAACAACGTCACCCGTAAATGCCAAGGCAAAGGGCCCAGTATCAGTTATATGCGAGATCTGCTCGTCCAACTGGCCTTGCAAGCTCAAAAAGATATTAAGGAATGGTCCGCAGATTTAATTGATACAATAAGAATGAGTGTAAACTTGCCACAGAATTTTGAGCGTGACCCTATTTAGGGGTAATAGAAAAGTCCCCTCATCTGAGGGGACTTTAAAAAGTAAACAAACCACAAAAAAACTCTTTAGCCACCACAAGGGAGATATGCGCTACACGATTCGCTACTATCTGGATGTTTGGCAAGAACAGAATCTTTATTTACACCAAATGTTCCCATGTGGGTGTTAACCGTATGGGTGGCTGCAAAATCACCTTCAATACCTGGCCTTGCCACAGTGTCGTGGCTCGTAGCCACGGTATGGGTTGCGGTCCCATGGGTTGCCGTAAAGGTTGCTGCCTGCACACTTGAGACACTTCCCAACACAAGCATCAATGATAAAGCTGTTAATGTTATTTTCATGATCTTTCTCCTTTGTTTTGTAAAGTTTTCATTATTTAGAGTATAAATCACAGAGTATTAATAAATTATTTATAATATAAATTTTTTTGAGGGCGAAAATTTTGAATTTTGTCTCATCCTTTCAAAAAGGGGTAAAGAGAGCCTGGGGGAGGGGGATGAAAGCTGAGAATGAACTCCCTGGGAGAATGGTTTGAGTAAGCGCTTTAAGGAGAGCCTCAGAGATGAAGGCTGCACTCTTGAATGTTTTACACTCTCAAGGTGAGGGATCATAGGGCGCAGAAAAAAATGGCTGTGTCGTTCTTTGAGAAGATTATTTAACGCACCTTAGGTTGGAGGCCCTCTAAAAGCTTGGGGTTTGTGAGAAAAAATAAAGGAAAAGGAGGTCTATCCATCACCCCTTTTCGTTGTCCTTTACAGCTTTATTTCTGCTGATGTTAAGATCGGCGAAAAGCGCTTCATTTGTGGGGAGAGAGTGGATGACGCCTTACTATCGATCTTCCTTCCGTTGACAACACAAATAACCCCCAAAGCACCGCTAAACATAAGATAATAGGCGGGGACAAGGGGAGACCCTAACCAATTTGAAAGACTGGCAAGGATAAGAGGGGTTGTCCCTCCCAAAAGAGCTCCTCCTAAGGCATAACCAAACCCTATACCGCTATACCGCTCATGTGTGGGGAAAAATGAGGAAAGGAGAGCCATACTGGGAGCGCCAAACCCAGCTGTAATAATACCTAAAATCGCTTGAACAATAAGTATATTGGATAAGGATAAATTATTTTCCAGAAGAGAAAAGAGAGGATAAGCGACGACAATAGAGAGGATAGACGAGAATATCATTAGTTTTTCTTTGCCTATTTTATCGGCCAGAGTCCCCATAGTGGGCAAAAGAAAAATTAAAAATATGTTGAGAACCACGTTGATGAGCATAATTTGAAACGTGGGAATTTGGAGCTGCGAGCTTAACATATACCCCATGTAAACTGAAGCAAGATAAAAAGGGATCAGCGAAGTGGCCCCAATCCCTATTGTGCAGAAAAGATTTATTTTTCTGGTTTGAAAGACGGCTAATAAAGGAACTTTTGCAATTTTTTCCTCTTTGTGGCGAACAAAGTCAGGGCTTTCACTGACTTGAGTGCGCAGGTAATATCCTATTAATCCGATGAGCGCACCAATAAGAAAAGGGATGCGCCATCCCCAGGAAGGCATAAAAGGGTTAGTGCAGAGAAAACCAAAGAAAGTTCCTAAAACACCTCCAAAAAATCCTGCAGCACATAAAATACTTCCTGCAAAAGCTTCTTTTCCTCTTTTTGAGTATTCTATCACAAAGATAGAAGCGCCACTATATTCTCCTCCGACGCAAAGGCCTTGTAATAAGCGGCATATCACTAAAATAATGGAGGCTGCGATGCCAATGTCTGCATAAGTAGGAAGCAATCCAATGATAAGCGTTGGAATTGTCACGAGAAAAATTGCAAAAACGAGAGCTTGTCGCCTGCCAAATTTATCTCCTAAGTGCCCAAACACGATGCCCCCTAACGGACGCATGAGAAAACCTGCGGCAAAAGTTCCTAAACTTGATATGATGGAGATAGCTTCATTGTCCGTGGGAAAAAATAAGGGGGCAAGCATCGTGGCAAAAAAGCCGTACAACATAACATCGTAATACTCTAAAGCATTTCCGATCATGGCAGCTATAATCGCTTTATAATTTTTTTTCATAAGTAATTTATGGCTTTCCTTCTT
>JAKBAL010000327.1 GCA_021809225.1 Pseudomonadota bacterium
TAACAAGATGACTTATAAAAATCTTTAAAACTCTACTTTTTAAAAAAGGCTCTCTCATCAAATTAAACTTTTTAAAAGACTTTAAACTTCCTGTACTACATAACGGAACAATTAAAAAGTTTAACTAAACATATTTTTCAACATAAAAAAGTTAATCTTCTCCCTTTGAACCCGTTAAAAGCCCGTTAAAAAAAACTACTGTATTTATTTAATTTAGAGACTTTATAAGATAAGTCTCCCCAAGGATTTATAAAAACCAATTAATTTAAACAGGCTTCCTATTGCCAATTTCTTTACAACATTTAGCGTTAAGCTCGCGTTAAAACGCGGGATTGTTGTTTGTCTATAGACTAATTTGCCTGTTCTTGCCTGCTAGCAGGCAAATTGACTTTCTGGAGGATATGTTCGTTATTAGAGGGATTTTTTTCCTGTTATTTCCTGCTAACAGGAAACCTGACCTTTTGAGCAAGGGGATTAACATGGGTATTTGAGTCTTCTTGCTTAGGCTTGCTGTTTCTCTCCAGGAATAGAGTTGCTGCATGTTTCTGTTCTGGTGTTACAACCCCTGACTTACCGCCATCTAAATCAAACCGATGATCGTATCGAATAAGTCCCCGTTGATAGCTAGAACTTCTAACATGTCGTGTAAGAGTTTTAGACAAGTTTCTTAAAAGCTCAGGATCATCAGGCATTCTCTCTATAATATCCTTGTGAATACCAATCTTGAGCGGTTTTTTAAAACGAAGACTAAATACCTTCGGGAACTTTTCACAAAGTTTTAACAGAGAAGGTGATGGCTTGAAAGAAGAAGGTCTTTTCTGCGTACCTTGCTGATTGTCTATTTCCCTAGACTCAATGTCTGTCCCCTCTGTATCGCCCGTTGATATTTCCCCTTGAGCCTTCAAAAGGGTTTCAGAAGTCTCAAGAGGGGAAGAACTATCTGAATCTTTGATAGCGTCCTCTGGGAGAACAGGGGTTGTTTTATGGTCCATAAAGAGTTTCTTAGACTAAAAGGAAGTATTGAACCCATCCTAAACCAGACCCATAGGTTTATAAACCTTCTGAAGGACATAAAAATCAAAATTTAGAATACAAAATGGTAGGGTTGGTTTATAGTTGCAAGGTAGGTGCTCTAGGTAGCCCAAAAAGCAAAAAAAGCCACACGAATTTCTTCATGCAGCTCCTTTTGGATTTTCAACATAAAATGCTAAAAAACTATCGTAGCTCTTATACTAAATTGAACATCCAAAATCTGCAAGAGGTTTAAATAAGGATGTTCTTTAGTGTTCTTCATTAATTATTCTAAAAAACAAGAAAAAACCTCCATCTTTTGTGCTTTGAACTACTACAAAAGAAAGGAGGTTTATCAAGATTATTTCCCCCTCATAAACAAAGACATTAAAAATTCTTTGTCAGAAAAGTCTCAAATGACTGTTTGAAGTCTTTTCTAAAAAATCAACGAAGGAATGAATTGTCAACATCACCAGACACTTCATTCCTTAGCAAGAAAACCGTTAGAGAGAAACATGTTTTTTTCTTTATTTTGCAACCTATTGATTAAGGAATGTCTTTATGCCCACTGCTTCAGCTTCCAGTTTAACCCCTTATGACCTGGAACACATCGCTAAAACCCTAGGTAAAGCCTCATCTTCTGGTCAGGGATATATCTGTTTATGCCCTGCCCATGATGATCATAACCCTAGCTTATCCCTTTCTTTAGGCGATAATGGAAAACTCCTGGCTCATTGTTTTTCTGGATGCTCTTTTGAAGAAATTCTAACAGGCATTAGAAATCGTAAACTTCTCCCCCATCAGTTTAATGGATCAACAAAATACAACCAAAAGGAGAAAAGACCGAAACCAACGGTTGTAAAATCTAATAATTATCAAAAGGACTATACCCCCCTTATTCCTGTTCCTAAAGAAGCTCCTCCTTTTACCGAAAGGATGTGTGATGGATATAGTAAGAAATTTGGTTGCAAACCCTCAGCCTTTTATCGCTACCAAACCAAAGAGGGAGAGATAGCCCAGTATATGGTGCGTTGGGATGGCATTGTCCAAGATGATGGAACCACCAGAAAAGAAACAAGACCCTATACCTATGCTCAAGATAAAGCAGGACATCAAGAATGGATACCCTTGGGGATGCCCTCCCCCTACCCCCCCTATAATCTCCCTGAAATCCTGAAACGAGCCAATGACCCTATTTTAGTCGTCGAAGGAGAAAAGACTGTTGAGAAGATTAAAGATGTTTTTCCAGATTATATCGTAACCACAACTCTTTTCGGCGCTAAATCTCCCCAAAAGACAGATTGGTCGTTTGCTCATGATCGATCGATTATTATTTGTCCTGATTTCGATGAGGCAGGCCAACAGTATGGCGATAGGGTCTGTACCCTTTGTAAAGAAGCAGGGGCTAAATCAGTTCAATACCTTCCTGTCCAAGATGTCGCTAAAAACTTTCTTGGTATAGCAGAATTAGAAAAAGGATACGATTTAGCCGATGCCGTTGAAGATAGCCTAAAAGATGTCCTTCACCACACTTCTCTAGAAACCCTCATTGTCCCTTATCTCACCCAGCTTGATATAGAATCCCAATCCCTCCCCAAAAACTTTCGTTTCGATGATAAGAGAAACATTGAGTATAGGACCATAGAAAAAAATAAGATTACAAAGGAATGGGAAGAGGTCTGGAAATTCCTCTGTAGCTACATGGTCGTTACGCACTATATGCGCGATGGGAAAAGCAATGAATGGGCACGAATCCTCAAAATCCTTGATAAAGATGGGGTCCAAAAAGAATTCAGAATGCCCATGTCGCTGTTGGCAGGAGATGGCAATATCTTAAAAGAGAAATTACTCTCAATGGGGGTTCTTATCAATTTCGCTGCTACCCACACTCTTAAAAATTACATAGCCCTTTCTAATCCCAAAGCACGGGCAAGGGCTTTTGATAAAACAGGCTGGGACGATCATTGCTATATTCTTTCTGAAAACAAAATCTATCGCCATGAAGATCAAAACAGTAAAAGACAAGAAAGACTGATTCTTAATATTGAAGGCTATTCCTCGGTCTTTGAACAGAAAGGAACCCTTGAAGACTGGCAACAAACCCTTGGTCTTTATGCCAACGGCAATAGCCGTCTCCAGTTTGCTATCCTTGCCGCCCTCGCCGCCCCCCTCCTTAAATTCGTTGATGAAGAAAACTTTGGGATTCATTATTTTGGCAGCTCCTCTATTGGGAAAAGCATAACCTTACAAATTGCTAGTTCCATTTGGGGCAAGAAAGTCCATACCTGGAGAACAACCGATAATGCCGCCGAATCCTTAGCCAGAGGCTCTAACGATAGTCTCCTTATCCTTGATGAGCTTAGCCAAGTTAATGCCGATGCTGCCGATGCTATGGCT
>JAKBAL010000328.1 GCA_021809225.1 Pseudomonadota bacterium
TTTCACCCAATGCGCATAAAGTTGATCGACATTCTCATCACTGAAACAAAGCTCGCTCCCCCCTGGTGTTCCTTGAACCGTCGGTTCTGCTGTAGTACGGGACCAGAGGCCTAATGTACTGTTGTTTGGAAAGGCAAACATTGCAAAAGTTGCAGATTGTTCAAGAGGATCATAACCAAAGAGTTGACTATAAAAAGTGCTGCTTTTAAGAGGATCGTTAACAAATAAGATGTTCAAAGTCGGGGAGGGGAAAGACATGATCAATGGCTCCTATAAGTTGCTTATGGAGTCAATATTATACGTATACGTATGATAGTCAAGAAAAAGCCTATGTCAAAAAGGAAAAACGTCTTTTAAAACAAAACTTATTGTTTCTTCTCCTTAGATTATAGATAAAATAATTTATGATATTAAGGATAATTACGAATATAATTACGCATGTCTGAATTGTTAATCTTCATTATTCTATCTAAGGGGAGATAATTGCCCGACAAAGCACTCCTCCTTTGTTGCGTTACTTTTTCATATTCTGTTAAGAATCGAAAACGCACCGAATCATGGATGACTCCAGCCTCTTTTTTTTCTCTATAAAAAATAGATATAGGCGAGTCCTTGTGCATTAACCTACCCGTAGGATCTTTACTTATTAGGGAGCTCCTAAGATAATTAGCAAATTGTCTTGGATTCGTACGAGCGTAGAAGCGGATAGAATCAAATTTTTGTCTGTGCGCTTCTTCTTCATTTTTATTTATGCTAGTTTTAATATTGCTAATAAGGTCGTTTTGAGCGATTCTAATGAGCGTACAACGAACAAACTGAGTAATAAGCTCATGTCTTTCTGTAGATTCTAAAAATTTTAGCGTTCCATCTTCCCTTAAACCTATACCAGCATTTGTTATCGCTTTCCAAACTTCATCGGATAGAGCTTCATCATAGCTATTTTCATCATTCAGCGAGAAAGCGGATGTGCTCTCTTTGTTTTCTTTGCTCAAGCATTGAGCCATATCTTCCCTTCTTTTTTTTAAAATCAGCTTGATATCTTCACTTAATTGTAGCGAATCATGAATGAGTTTCTGCAATTTTATAAGCGTATTACTTGTGTCTGAATTTTCTTCCGTATCCGCTCGTTGAAGGTTTAAAATTCATCTGTTTATAAGTTTAGAAACGATAGAACTGGTTTTTTGGTCAAAGTAGTCTTGAGGGTAATGCTCATTAATTTCTTCCATCTTAACATACGGGTGGGAAGGAGTTTTATAAGGGTTTTCGGGTTGATTGGTCTCGGCAGAATTTCTGGGAATATTTAGCACTTGGTGAAAGTGGTCTGTGTTCTCTTGAGAATCCATCCCCTGAACGTGTTCAACGCTCATCAATAAAATCAATAGTATAAGTAAATTCTTCACCAAAGTGCTCCCTAAATAAATAAAACCTTCCTTCATAGCATAGAAAAAAATTAGGGCAATTAGACTCTGTAAATAAATTTAAAATTTTAGAAAAATCCAATACATCTTGAATTGATTCCAATATGAGTTCCATTTCTATTTTTGCCCAGCCTTCTTCGCAGAGACAATCGTGAATATGATCACTAAATATAGTATAAAGTGTGAGGTAAGTGTTTTCTCTTCATTTTTTTACGGGAAAGGAATACATTCATTATTCATTAGAATTAGCACTCAAGCGAGAGAGAAAGTTCCATGCTCCCCTCCTATCTCTTAAATCGTCCCTTTTTGCCCTTGGCCACGGATCGACTGACACTTCGTCCTTTGGAAGAAAAGGATGCAGAGTTTATGGCAACTTTGGCGAATGATCAAAGGGTCGCTGAACGACTTAAGCGTCTTCCCCATCCCTATACGCTTCAAGATGCTCATAAATTTATTACTTTTACGCAAAATGAAATTCAAAAGGGATCTTCAATTTCTTTGGCGATCATTCGAAGGGCTGATCAAACCTTTATGGGGGTGATTGCGCTTAAAGAAGAACTCGGATTTTGGCTGGGGCAGGCCTTTTGGGGGCAGGGGTATGGTAAAGAAGCGATGAAAGCTTTTGTGCAATTTGCTTTTTTTGCTTTACAGCAAAAAAGCATGAAAACGAGTGCCCTTGTCGATAATTCTCCGTCTCGACGTATTTTTGAGGGACTGGGTTTTTCTCAAACAGGCACAAAAGAGATGACGTCACTGGGATATAGGGGCACAAAACCGGTGATAAATTATGTACTTTCTCGTACAGACTATATCGAGCGATATAACGCAGTTAAACGTCCCCTGTTATGGGTAGTCGCTGCCGCGTTGATTAATGAAAGAGGAAAGCTCTTATTGGCTGAGCGTCCTCCTGGAAAGTCCTTGGCGGGTATTTGGGAGTTGCCGGGAGGAAAAATTGAAGAGGGAGAAACACCTGAGCAAGCTTTGATTCGTGAACTAAAGGAAGAACTTCATATTTCAGTAGAGGAAGAAGATCTCAACTCCTTATGCTTTGCGTCTTATCGCTATGATTCCTTTCATATGGTATTACCAATTTACTTATGTCGCAGATGGGAAGGACCGCTTCATGGCGCAGAAGGACAAAAGTTAGCCTGGGTTACCTATGATCAACTTATCCACTATCCTTTGCCATCTGCCGATATTTTACCTGCTCATCGCTTGGCAGATACCTTAAAAACCCAAGGAGTTTGGTCATAAAAAAACCCTCTATGAAATTTTTTCTCATAGAGGGTTTTTGATGAGAATGAAAAACTTAAGCGGCTTTAAGTTCTTTCTCTTTTTCAGCAATTTTTGTGTTGTACATCTTGCTCAATCCGCCGGCGGCAAACATCCAAGCAAAGATGACAACGACCATGATCATACAAGAATAAGGGGCAATGGTCACTTGAGTTGCCGTGACTGAGGTCATGAGTAAGAGCTGTTGAACAACAGCTCCCCCTGATTTACCTAAACGGCCACCGATCACGTCTACCGCTGCTTTACCTTTAACTTTCAGCTCTTGATCTAAAGGAATGTAGGACATTTCTTTCGTTGGATCGAAGAGAGAATATTTTGTTCCTTTACTTAAGATATTTTGCGTAGCTCCAAGCATCACAGCCATAAAAAGAGGGGTTGCGCCCATAGCAATGGTGAGCCAATTAAGATCATCGCGGAAAATAACAAAAGTGTAAAAGAGAGCGCCCGTAATTAAGAGGATAATGGGAGTTAAAATGGCTCCGGTAAACCATCCATAACGACGGACGATTCCCTTACCCAGCAAAATGAGAGCAATGGTCGCAATACCTGTGAAAGTAGAAAAGTTCCCCATAAAGGCACTGTACGCATTCTCATTGACGTACTGGAGCTTAAGCTGGCTCTTCCACGTGACTTCCACAAGATTGATGGCCATTCCATAACCCAAAACAAGAAGGGCGATGAAGCCTAGGTAC
>JAKBAL010000329.1 GCA_021809225.1 Pseudomonadota bacterium
TATTTCCTGAAGATTGCAAGAAAGGAACCAATCTTTGAACCAATTGTTGAAACCTCTCTTTGGCTTCCCAAGTAATTAATAAGTCGATAACTTCAACCTTAAGCTGTTGAATTACGCTTTCAGTTTCACTTAAATCAAGCATCACACATAATTCTTTTAAGAAATGATTAAAGCCTTCAGGTCGCGAAAGCTGATGTAAAAAAACAATTTCTGTTTCGCGTAAATTTTGGAATGCTTTTTTTGGGCTTATACTTTGTTTATCAATGCTGCGTATTTTTGTGGCGAGAGTTTTTACAAAGTTATAGCAATTATCTTTTTTGGCTTGTATTACAAGTCTTTCTTTAACAAATGCGTCATAGGCTGGAGAATTGGCAGGTACTGAAGCAACTTCAGAAACAAGCATTGTTAATGTATCAGGATCTCGAGATAAATCGTGGAGTGCAAAGCAAAGCGCAGCTAAAAAGTTATTTTTCTCGCCACCTCGCCCAAAATAATAATATTTTCCTAGAGCTGGCAATTCGTTTAATTCTCCTTGTATTATCTTACTTATTTTGTTATCCCGCTCGGCTTTTTGTTTAGCTTGGACTAATTCATCATATTGGTCTTTGAAGTATTTAATATACATCTCATATGTATTAAATATCCTTGTTTCAACTTCTAATATTGATAGGGCACGTAAAGCAATGGGATTGTTTTCTTTTGCAGCACTTCGTAGCTTCTGCAAAGTCCTTTTATTGCCCATAACAGTATCTGTTATGTGTTCAAAGTGGGCAAGATGCAAATACCCATCACTATCTACTTTCGCAAACTCCGTGTAAGATTTAAGTGCTTCTTCGCTATTTCTTTCAACCCCTATACCGCCTGCATGCAAGTACCCCAGAATTTCATAAGCCTTAGGACATTTCTGCGATGATGAAGCTTTTTCAAATTGTTTCACTGCTTGGCCAAAATCTTGCTTACAACCCCAACCCCACAAACAACTTTGGCCAACTAAGTAAGAAGCCTCAGCTTGTTTCTCAGGGTCAGATTCCTTGGACTCCTTTTCCAATTCTTTTTTATACTTTGATTCCATAACAGCAGTTAGTTTTTTAGGCTGTTTCACTAATTCTCTTTCTTCCTTTTGATCATCTGGGATTAATGCCTCTTGCTGGACTGCAAGTTTAGACTTATCAACTACAGGAGAAATTTTTTCTTCCAGTCCTTCTTTCTCCGCTAACAAATCTCGTTTTTCTGCGTGTAATCTCTTAAGAGCATCACCTGTAACAATCTTGAATAATTCTTCTAGATCTTCTAACCGTGATTTAACCTCGATAAGATGTGCTTGATTTTCAGTTAATTCTGCTAAAACTTTATCAGAAGGAGCTAGATCGGTTTCTTGCGCATAATAACGGTGTAAAAGAGAAAGCTCTCGTAAAGCAAGATCAAAAAAACCTCCTAAAGTTTCAGCTCGTTTTCTTTCTTCATCATTATGTGGCTGACAAAACTTATAGGATACTGATAACATTGCCTTTGCCAAGGGATGAAAGCCACAAGCATGCTCCAATAATAAATAGCAATAACCCATAAAAGTTTTCTTTTCTAAGTAAATATAAACCTTATGTCGCAGATTGCCACGATCTTTAGAAGGATCAGGATGATGCTCAAGAGGAGAATCTTGTACTTTTATTTTTTTTGCTCGTGTATTGTTAGGACCTTTTTTCTTATTGTCTTGGTCAACAATAATGGTCATGTCTTTTAAAATGTCTTCTAAAGTGTCTTCTAAATCTTCTTCTGTTGCTTCTAAGCTAAGAGGCTTTGGTTCGTGTAGAAACCTGAGGGTTGAGCTGCTGTTACTTACTGTTGTCGTGGTGTTACTTACCATTTTTGGGATATCATTTATTGGTTTAAACTTTCCCAGCACTTCTTTTAACTTTTCCAGTCGCTCCTCTGTCAACCTCTGAAAAATGTGTTCCTCATCTTCTGCACCTCGTCCTAAGCCAATAACAGCATACCTCTCTCCAAGCCGAGCCAGCATAACTTCTGCTTGTTGAGCTAAGCTTGGCTTATCAGCTACTTGCAAAAAGCTATCATCTTCAGATTCAATTGTATTGGTGGTAATTTTGATAGTAAATCTTTGATTCCCTTTTTCAAGAGCAGCATAATTAATCGGGCCATGAATCCCCCCTAAGCAAATTGTTTGACCTTGTAAACAGTCATTTGATACAGCGCAAAGATCTGCATATCCTGTTAGGTTACCAATAGGTTGATCAAGAATAACAATAGCAGCTCCTCCTATAGGTTTTCCAGCAAGGCGGGTGTCGTTCTTCCCCTGTTCCCAATCATTAAAATATGCTGAGTCAGCTAAAGGGGCAGCGGGAATCCCAACTTTTAAAGTCTTTCCTTCGTTAGTGGAGAGGGGATAGAAAATTAATTCTTTAATATCAACAACGTTAGCAAAGTGATACCCTCCAATAAGGACATGGCTAGGGCCAATCAATGTCCCAGTCGATATTCGTTGCGATTTATCATTATAAGTGATCCTTAGATAGCCATGAATCTTATAGGGATAACCTTGAGGATACGTAGGAGCAAGGCTATGTGTCGATGCAATAGGCTTTTTTGTCGCATGGAATTGCTTTTCTTGCTCTGGCGACAAATAGGAAGGATACATAGGCCCCTTCCCTCTTTCCGCTGGATAAGAAGAAGTGGATGCAGGCACTTGCGCTGAGGGCAATTGCCTATTCTTTTCTTGCTTTGAATGCGCCGAGGATAAAACCCTGCGTTCTGATTCATCAACTTTCATTGCAAACACAGAGTTCCCAAAAGAAAGAAAAGCCAAAATACCTAAGATATATCGCATCATGCCCTCTGAGAGTAGCTCCGTTTTTTATTGAGCAATCGTAACATCACAATGCTCAAACACAAGTATAAATTCTGATGGTATGGCCTGAGCGACTTTAAGAGGCCTTAATAATGAGACAAGGTAAAGACCTTACAACTCGTAAGCCGGCAGTTGAAGATGATCCATTAGCTGCGCGAAAATTAACTTGCCTGTGTTCATGAAAATTTCCTGAATCGCTCAGGAGAAAGCAAATCACATTCAAATTGATTTGAATCGATTCAACCTTAAATATCAATTTTATGAAATTATATCAATTGCTTATGAAGATACCAAAGGTAGTTCGCCGGACAGAAGTGACCCCGGAAATACTTTTGAAGTGAACAAACCTCTCTCTCAGCAAATTTTAATCTTAGTGAAGCAAGTGAGATTAAGCAGAACAATCTATATTTTATATACCTATAGAACTTCCTAGTCAGTGGTAATTCAAGCGTTTTAAATTTTTCTGTATTTTCTACTTTTTGTTTTAGGTAAATCAAATAATAATAAATGAGTAAACACTTTAATAA
>JAKBAL010000330.1:0-2591 GCA_021809225.1 Pseudomonadota bacterium
ACCCATGCCCAATACAAACTGACCAGAAGCAAGCTCAGCGATAGGCTTCCTCACTTGAGGTGTATATTTACCCTTTAAAAACGCTTTAGAATCTGCCAATGTTAAATTCTGACAACGCTTGGCTTCCCAAGGTAGGTATTTATTCAAGATGCTGAGATTCTTTTTAAGCTGCTCTTGTGGATCAAGAACATCGTCCCAACAATCTAACTCCCCATTGATGACGCCTTCCATCAACATCATTTCGCAATACCCATTTTTAGTGAGTCCTGGCATAGTAAAATACTCGCCAATGCCGGGGATAATATTGGCAGATAATCCTGAAATGGGATGAGGCTCCATACCTTTTACATAGAGTAAAGACAAGGCTCTGGCCGGCTCATTAAAAATAGTCTTATCTTGATCAATCTCAAAAATGGTTCTTAATTCACCTTTTCCGGTGGCGACAATGACTAGATCATAGTGAAGTGAGATTTTTTCAAGCTCTTTGATCTCCACATGAGTGAAGTTCAAGTTGCCTCCTAGCCGCTTAAATTCGTTCATCCATTTAAAGAATTTCACCCGCTGGTCAACAGACTGAAAAGGGTGATCGACATAACCTTGCCAAGAAATAGCTGGAGATCCGAACGTTTCACTCACAACATTGAGACGTATCGCTTGATTATTAGGACAATAGCCATCCCAAAAATCCACCCCTAATTCTTTTTCAATCTTCAATGCACAATTAAACATGCCTTGGCTTGACAAGATAGGGCCTGTTAAAACTTGCTCCGGTGTCTTGTCCGAAAAAATAGTGGCCTCAACGTTATTTTTGACTAACCCTATACCTAATAATAACCCAGCCTGCCCTGCCCCAATGATTGCCACTCTCTTCATGTTATTAGCCTCTGTTCTATTTTATCGAACGTAGAATTTTTTTAATCAATCTTTTTATAGGATGCCGCTAAACGGCTGGCTTCATCGTATATGCCCCTAATTTTGATCAGTGATGTCGTCAGCTTTTCAAGCCCTAGATCTGGGAGTCCACCTTTCCTAAACGATTCAATTAAAATTGAACTACGCGCCAAACAAAATTCATCGGTATTTTTTATACCTTGATCGGTAATTTTGTAAGCTAACGCTTTTTGCGTCGTTGTTGATTTTTCCTTCTCAATTAAACCTAGTTTGATCAGTTTGTTGAGACCGTATTGGATGTTATTCGGATCGTCCCGATTTAACAAGCGACTTAACTCATAAATTGTTTTAGAACGATTATTCATCCGAATGATGTGTAAAAGCGCAATTTCATAACCAGAGAGTGTGTCATTGCAGACATATCTCTGACAGTCTTCTTGCCACCGTAAAAAGCCATAGAAAATTCGCCAAAGCTGGAACTCAAATTCTGCAATCTGAATTTCATCCTCATCGAGGGCGAGATGCCATGACTTATCAAGCGGTTGTGTCAATTTAGTTTCCCCTAACGTATTGTGTTTATACCCTCATTTATAGAGGATATTCCTAAGATTTAGCCTCTAATACCCCTATTTATAGGTGTATTAGACCATATAATCTGCAAAAATAGCAATTATCTCACAAGAAATTAAGCCTAAGCTTATATTAACTTCTACAGAAAATCTGTAGAATTTCATTTGAAGATTGTGAGAAAAACTTGACCACTCACCATCTCCAGCCCGGTAAAATGACAAAATTATATTTTTCAAGGAGTTATGGATGAATGACCACGTAGACCTCGAAGCAACGATGGCAATAGAAATCTTAGAGCGCCTCGGCATTCTAAAGCCCTCTCAAGAACAGCTAAATCTGATTGAATTAATATCTTCTAATATATTAATTAAAAAAAGAATCCTTTTTGATACACGGTTAACGCCGCGCGAAAAAAGCTGTTTATATTGGGCAGCAAAAGGAAAAACCTCCGAAGAAATTGCAAGACTCTTAAATATCCAAAAAGTCACAGTCGATGGTTATAAAAAAGATATTTTGCATAAATTAGGTTGTAATAACATTGCTCAGTGTGTCTTTGAAGGCATGCGATTTGGTTATCTACCTGAAGAATCACCCACCCCTTCCGACGCTTAAATTTATAGGAGAAACTTAATGTTAAACACACAAACACTACCAAAAACCCTTACATCTAACCCAGAGCAATTACTCAATTATTGTGCGTTAGAAATTGCCGAAATTTATAAAAGCAGCCCACGTGAACGCGAGATCAAGGCGATTGAGCGCGTGTTGAAACAATACTGCAAGTTAACCACCAAGGAGAAAAACCATGCTTAATCAACGAACCCTTACTATTTCATGTTCAAAGAATTTTTTAAACCCCGAGGACTCTACTATGCAAAACCTTCAAATAAAAACTGTTCAAACAACCGATAAAAATTTTGAGCAATCCATTGCTCAATTTTTAAAAATTGAAGCCGATGTCATCAAAAACCTTCATCAGATCGAACAAAAAGCCATACATGGAAAATCTTTGTCAAATGCGCAATATTTTCTTCGTCAACTCTTTGGATTGCGATACACACACACATTCACACACACTCCCTCTCTCCCTCTTTCTCTCCCCTTTCTTTCTCCATCTTTCTCATTTCTCC
>JAKBAL010000330.1:2601-3382 GCA_021809225.1 Pseudomonadota bacterium
GCTCGCGGTTTTTTTATCGACGATATTGCACGAGAAACAAACATTGATCTCAATGCGTTACAAGGGTTGTTTTCTTTAAGCCTTAGCGAATTAGAAGAAGACGATTTTTCAAGTCTTTTATTCTTTTATTGTGCGGTTGAGTGCGGCTACCTTTCACCTGAAAGCATTGCTCGTGCAAATAACGGCGCCCATTAATCTGTCAATAAGCAGGAGAAAAAGCATGTATACAAATAATTTAGGATTACTTAACAATATGGCCTTTGGTCTTTTAGATCTCTTAGGCCATAAAACACCTTCCGAAGAAGAACTGAGATCAGTCGAACGATTTTTAAATAATTTTGTGATTACACCTTATCCTCTTCGCGAGCGTGAAACGCTGGATTTTGAGAAAAAACTGGCAGATTTACGGAAACGAGAAAAGAAGTTCGCCGCTCGATTTTCCGAATTAATGAGCTGAATCGTATTTTATTTACGAACGTAACAGCTTTTTTAAAAACTTAAGAATAACACAAAAGAGGATCGAACCATGGAACAGTATACTTTACTCAACTCTCTTGGCTTATTTTCGCAGCCAATATCTGCGCCTTTCAACAGAGATGTGCATCAGCAGCCTGTCACTTCAATAGAAAAAAAGGCGGATTGCCAATTAACTCAAGAATTCATTGAGTGCGCGATTGATCAACTGGAAAACATGGCACAACTTCAATTAGGCAATGCGCCCTCTCGTGTGTTGTATCTTAACCAGTTAAAAACTTTGCTTCTTCAAAGTACAGCTGAACTT
>JAKBAL010000331.1 GCA_021809225.1 Pseudomonadota bacterium
AGAAAGAAGATGCTTACGTTAGTTATGGAGGAGAGATTTATGAGAAAACTCCTCCTACCTTAAAGGCCGCTGACAAACATGCTCAAATCTACATCAATACTCAGCATCAAAAGGCTTTTTCTAATAAACTTACACCCATTGAGCGGGGAGCTTTTGAGGAACTCTTACTCTTTAAAAGGCATGCTTTAGACTGTGGGAGATTTGCAGCAATCTTGAAAAATGAATCTCTCCGAGAGAAATCTCCTGGAGAGGAGTCGCCTCAAGATGAACTTTCGCAAGATAAGTTTCTCCAAAAGGAACCTTCTCAAGATAAATTTCTCCAAAATAAAATAAAGAAGGACTCTTCTACTTTAAAAGCTGCTCTTAATGAATCTTCTAAAGAAAGAGACTTTCTAGCTTTTAAAATTATTAAGTACTATGAGAAATATAGCTCTCTTCTTGAAAGAGCGGACGTTTCTCAAGATCAGCTGCTGAAATGTGCAGTATTTGGGGAAGTGCGGCAATTGGCCTTAAAGCATGGCTTAGCAAAAACGATAGAAAAACGATTAGAATTTGCCGATCAATTACGCAAGATGGTGGGAGAAGGAGATAAGCTCGATAAGCCACTCTTTGGTATCTTAAAGGGTATGGGCATTGATTTTTCTCGCCTGCGATTTGAACAGGGATGCTTAGAGATTATAAAGCAGGGAAAAAGCTTGCCTTTTAAAACTGTGGAAGAGCTTTCATCAGCCTTTGCCTCTCTCAGTGATTATCGGGTTGTTCATCAAGAAGCCGCTAAAGAATGGCATATCATTAAAACCCATGCGGTTACAAAAGTAACGGCCCTTCAAGATGAGCAGATCATAAGTTTAAATACATGGATAAAGAACGCTTTCCCTGAAAGGGAAGAGAGTGCGACACAAGACGTACAAACCAAAATCCTTTCAAGAGAAGGACTCGAAAAAGTAGAAAAAAAGGGAAATGCAAAGAAATTCAAGGAAAAAGACAAGAGTGAGAATGAAAGCAAGGACAAGAATAATGAAGCTCCTCAAAATCTTCAAGGAAAAGACACCTTCCCTCTAAAGGACGTGGCAAATACTCAAACGCTTAGCCGGGTAACACGGGAACTCATGCGAGCGGTGAATGATCATGCTCAATCGGCATTAACAATGTTGTCAGCAAGCTCCATAACGACAGGCCGTTCATCAACGCATATTCCCCAGGATATTCAAGCTCGACAGGTTGAACTACTGCACCTTCAGAGCCATTTGCGAAAAGGACATTCTGGATATTTGGGCATTTTTAAAATAGATTATGCTGAAAATAAAACGTGGGAGAACTTACGAGAAAAAAAGATTTCTCTTGCAGGAGATGCTTTAGAGAAGTGCGGAGAAGTCATAAAATTTTCTTTTGGTCATGATTATTCACGAATGCAAAAAGAGGCTTATGAACATCAAATGGGACAGTTAGCCTCTCGGTACCAAGCGGCAAGAAGAGAGGACAAGGCATCTCTTGCTGCAGAAATTTTATCCCATCTTGAAAAAGATGGATATCAAGGCATTTGTACAAAAAATCAACTTAAAACGCGGGAGGTGAATTTTGAAGCTCTTCACCTCTATGGGCTTTTTCATGAATTGTCGCCTCAATTTCAAGAAAAGGGCGTAACTCTCAAAGCTCTTGAAACATATATTGATGCGCAAGAAAAGTTCTCGGCCCTTTGGAAACCTCGTTGTGAAGCCATTGAAAGCGGTTTAGGACCTGTAAAGGAAGCGTTTGCTCTTCACCGTGAACAAATTCTGTCTTCTTTAGAAGAGCAAAGTTCCGGTCGATCTTGCGCTTTTGTTCTCGATCGTCTTGTTCGTGAAACTCAAGCCTTGATCTCAAAAAATAAGTTAGAAGAAAAGCAGAGTAACTCCGAACAGGATAATTCTGAGAACAGCTCGAAGCAAAATCTTCATGCGCGGAACGATGCTAAGCCTAAGCGAAACCTAGAAGAGAAGGTTCAAGAAAAACTCCATCTTCTTGATCAGTCATTGGAGTGGAAGTTAACGAAAGAGAACTTACAAACGCTTGTCGCTGAAATTATCAACCTTTCTCACAAGCAAGAGCAGATTCATGGGCAACGGCTTGCCTTAATGAAACGTACGCGCTTTGAGAATGATACAGAGTTCTTTGAGTGCGCTCGCAATCGTAACAAGGAAGCTTCTCACCTCATGAAAACTTCTTTAGGAAAAATCATTGAAGAGTCAAAGCATATCTTTCTTGTAAAAGAGTATGCGGAGCGGTATCGAAATAAGCTAGAAAAGACTCAATCATCCTCAAACCCTTCCCATGAGATTGACCAAAAGTTTGTCCTACAAAATACGTGCTCCTTCATTGATTCCGAAGTTGTTAAGGCAGCTCTTATTGAAAATATGGAGTCATTTGCTGATGATATTCTTTCTTCCCTGGGAGAAAAACCCAATCGGGCTATGTCGACAGCCGTCGAACGCCGCTATGGCAACAGTGGAAAAATTTCAGTAAATCTTCGCACAGGCGCTTGGCTTGATTGGCGGGATACGTCAGTAGCCGGCGGACCTTTTGAAATGCTGACCAAACTTAAGGGCTTTTCTTTTAAAGAGGCTGTACAATATGGAGCTTCCTGGGCAGGAATAACCCCTGAGGAAAGGGTAAGGCCCCTCCTTCCTCAGAAAGTTTCTCATCAAGAGACTGAGAAAGAAAAACTCCAAAAGGAAGCTGAAGAAAGTAAAGCGAAGATTGCAAGAGCAAAATCCCTATGGGCAAAAGGTCAACCCATTCAAGGAACAATTGCTAAGCGCTATTTACAAGAGCATCGAAAAATAGAAAAGACGTTACCAGAAGATCTCAAATATTTGCCTCACTCTCAAGATCATATGTCGGGAAAGAGTTATCCTTGTCTGATGACCGCAGCTCGATCTTCAACAGGAGACGTAACTGCTGTGCAGCTAACGTTCCTAGATCCTCATACAGCCCTTAAAGCAGATATCTCTGTTTCGAAAAAGTCTTTTGGTGTTATCAGGGGCTCTGCAGTGATTATCCAAGAAGATAAAAGCTCAGATATTCTCTTTATAGCTGAAGGGGTAGAAACAGCCTTAAGCTTAAAAGAAGCTGGCGTCAAAGGAACCATCAAAGCAAGCCTTGGGCTTTCGAACATAAAGCGACTGGTTCCAGAAAATCCTAAGGAATCCCTCAACACTCAAATTATTATTTGCGCAGATCATGACCAACCGGACTCTCCTGCTGCTCGAAGTCTTGAAAAATCAATTTTGGGCCTTCAGGAAAAAGGCTTTGTTGTTACCGTTGTTAAGCCAGATAAGCTTAATGAAGACTTTAATGATGTTCTTAAAGCCAAAGGATCTGAAGGAGTG
>JAKBAL010000332.1 GCA_021809225.1 Pseudomonadota bacterium
ATACTGTAACACTGTATTGGATTCGAAGAAGTGGCCCTTCATTTAGCAATTCCGAAATAGACATGTTTAGCAATAAAGAGGATAATCATTATGGATAAAAAGTTTCTTCAAGGACTAATGCTAATTGTCGTGGGGTTTGCCTTCTTGTCATCCAACGTAATTGCAGGTTGTGGAAATGAGTGTGCTATATCTGTGACAACTTGCGAGGATAGATGCGAGAATAAGGCAGATTGTATAAGGGAATGTACTGAAATCTTTAGAGAATGCTTAACTCAGTGTTTAATAACGCCGCGTTAGTAACTCTATCGCGATAAGTGAAACAATAATGTATATAGGTTCGCGCTTCCCGTTTATCCTAAGGAACTGCTATGTTCGATCCTTAGTTTCTCTCCAGTTTTTGTAAAAACCATCATATTTATTCAGATATTTCTCTGTTCTCTTCCTTTGACTCTCTATAAGAGGGGCGGTAAGTTTAAATTATTGAGCGTATCTTCATTGAGAAAGCATGAAATAAGGTGAACATAGATTTTAATTCGGGATTTAACCGTGCTCTCGATCTTATGGAGAATACGCGTCAAAATGTCTTTATAACAGGAAGGGCAGGAACAGGGAAATCAACTCTCCTTAATTATTTTAGGCGCCAAACCAAGAAGAAAATTGCTGTTTTAGCTCCCACAGGTATTGCGGCAATTAATGTGCAAGGGCAAACTATTCATTCATTTTTTAAATTTAAGCCTAATGTAACCCTTCAATCCATTAAGAAAAATAACGTAGATGATAAGAAGAACATTTACAAAAAGTTAGAGGCCATCGTCATTGATGAAGTTTCGATGGTTAGAGCAGATGTTTTAGATTGCATGGATAGATTTTTGCGGTTGAATGGGAAAACCTCTGAAGAACCTTTTGGAGGGTTGCAGATAATTTTTATAGGAGATCTTTATCAATTACCTCCTGTTGTTACTTCTCAAGAAAAAGAGATTTTTCTTTCCCAGTATAAAAGTCCTTATTTCTTTAGCGCTAAATCTTTTGAGAATTTTAAGATGGAATTCATCGAGCTTGAAAAAATATATCGCCAACAAGACGAACGTTTTATCAGCTTGCTCAATTCGATTCGTAATAAGACAACAACGGAGGAAGATATTGCGCTTTTAAACCAACGCGTTAATTCAGACTACATACCAGAAGAATACTACATTTATTTGACGCCAAAGAACGTCGATGCAGACGCTATTAATGAAGAGAAATTAGATCAACTCAAAGGGAAAATGCATACCTTTGACGCCCATATCAAAGGGAGCTTTGGGAGAGAATATTATCCAACCAAGCCCACCTTAAATCTTAAAAGGGGATCTCAAGTGATGATGATTAATAATGATAATCGCCATCGTTGGGTTAATGGTACAATGGGAAAGGTTCTTAGATTTGAGAGGGATGAGGACGAGGTTGTCGTAGTGGTAGAACTCGAGGATGGGCAAGAAGTGGACGTTACTCCTTTTACCTGGGAGATCCATAAATTCTTTCTTGAAACAGAGGCTATTCAATCTGAAACAATGGGCTCTTTAACGCAATATCCTCTTTCTTTAGCGTGGGCTCTGACCATTCATAAAAGCCAAGGTAAGACCTTTAACAAAGTTGTCCTTGATATCGGCCAAGGAGCTTTCATGCCCGGACAGGTTTATGTGGCGCTAAGTCGGTGTACAACTTTTGAAGGACTTACCCTCAAAAAACCTATTCAGAAAAAGCACATCTGGCTTGATTATGAAGTTGTTAAATTTATCACAAACTTTCGCTATCAAGAATCAAACAATAAGCTGCCTCTTGATAAAAAAGTGGAATTTATAGAAGACTCTGTGAAAAGAAACAGATCTCTTGAAATTGTCTATCTTAAGGCAAACAATGAAAAATCCACGAGGACCATTACGCCAACTTTTGTTGGAACCTTAAGTTATAAAGAGAAAGCCTATATAGGCATGAAAGCATTCTGTCATCAAAGTCAGGAAGAGAGGGTTTTTCGGGTCGATAGAATTTTAAACATGAAATCAATTGCCTAATTGATCATTACCAGCTCTTGAAGTTGTAAGAGTCCATTTTCCAGAAGATCCCCCTCGTTTCAAAAAGATTTTGAGGGTGAACGTTACTACTACTTATTGTTTCAAAAATAAGGGAAGCCAAGACTTTTGTCCTTGAGTGATGAAGTAAAAAGTGCTTTAATTTTTTTTAGTAAGCAGATTTAATTGTAGCACTTTAAAATCTTTTCTTTGCTAGAGTACGAGTCGAGAGCTTACATTTTTTTCCTTATTTTTTGACCATCTATAGGAATTGATGAGTATTGAGATGAGAAATGGAGATGTTAAAAATGGTTTTTAAGTCTAGAGTTGGAGCAGTTATTTTCAGTATTTTACTTTTAGGAAGTACCAGCAATGGGTGGGGAGTCAATCCTAGTTCAGAGGAACCCCAAAGCTCCAAGAGGATTACGAGAAGAATTACCTCCCACCCAGCCTTGGACGAAGTTTATGATAATAGAAACAGACCGTTACTTAGGTATGCAATTGATGCTATAAATTGTTTAGCGCCATTAATAATTGTCTCTTACTCAGCGTACCTTGCATATCTTAAAGGACAAGAGGACGAATCGTAGAAAAAGAGCTCGCTACTCGTCATTTTTTAAAAAGAGAACATTTTGGGCTTTTTTAAAAGATTAAGTAATACCATTTACAAAAAATAATTAAGAGCAAGTATCATTCTAGATTGCTTTGCTCCGCTTGCAATGACGAATTTTTATGTTTTAAAATAGTAGGTTCGTCATTGCGAGAAGGAACGTAGTTCTGACGAAGCAATCTAGAAATGTAAATCAAATTACGTAATTGGTATTATTCAGGAAAAAGGAAATTCAATACGAAACGGATTGACCAGTTAGGGCCAAGAGTTTTGGGTGCCACAACGTTATAATAGGATTGTAAGGAAAGATCTAAGCCATGCTTGCCGATTATAAAGATGCGTCCTACGCCTCCCCCAAAAGGTATGGTCCATCTTTCTTTTAGCTTGACCTGCCAATTGGCTGTGATGAGTGGGGCAGAGGTAAGAAACCAGCCCTTCTCCAAATTGTAATTTATAAAAATTTGAGAGGTAAGCTGTTTCACAGTCCTGCGATTACGTTTCCCTGCATAAGACCATACATTCGCAGCTGAAAAACTTATAACCCATGATTCTGGCATCCACACAAAAACAAAACCTGGTCCTGCACTATATTTCCCATATCCTAGCTGAAAGGCGGTAGCGGTGGGAAAGTATAAGGATGTTCCAAGCCCAACCATCATTTTGTTTTGTTCAGGTGATGTTAAGAAAAACAGCGGGTTTATATC
>JAKBAL010000333.1 GCA_021809225.1 Pseudomonadota bacterium
AAGAACAAAAAAAACATAATATGAATTATGAAAAAAAATAAAAGAACATACTCGCACATTCTAATTACTTTAAAAATTTGGATTATTATATGTATATGATATTGTTTTACTGTAATATCTAATTATCAACATATGTGTTTTTGTATTATGTGTCATATGTTGTGTGCGAGTTGTGCTGCTGGTTGTTTATTGTCCGTCCCCTGAAGGGTTCGGCACATTAACCATGTACTTGTCCCTCAAAGAGACAAACAAGGGTTTTTTACAAATAGCTTTTGTTAAAGAATCTGCTAAATTTTCTTCTTTGGTGATCCACTGTATAGATAGTTCACCATTCACAGCCATTTCCCTCACGTAATGGTATCTGATTTCCATATGTTTCACCTTACGTAACGAGGCATCTCCAGAAGCAATTTTTCTTCCCGATTCACTGTCCACCATGGCCAGTGTTTTTGTGACAGGAGAGATTTCTTTGAGTACCTCCATGTAATGTTTGGCCTCTATTGCCATCTCACTCATGGCATAATATTCTGCCTCAGTGGAGCTTATCGAGAGTACCTTTTGTCTTCTCGACACCCATGCAAACGGTACACCATGTATAAAAAACATAAATCCTGTTGTTGATTTTCTGTTGATCAACGGGTCGCCATGGCTTGCATCACAGAAGGCTAATAGCTTCGGTTTATTGTTTTCAATTTTCAATGCGATGCCTTTATTCATTGTAGATCGTAAATATATGATTACTTTTTTGAGATGATCCCAATGGACAACTTGTGGATTACTGTTAAACATTGACAGGTAACTCACATGGAAGAGTATATCGGGTCTTGTACATCTTGCCACCCATAATAGCATCCCTATTGCCGACATATAAACTTTCTTATTGTCGAACGGCTCGGAAACCTCGCTCATTTGGAATCCATTTGGCCACGGAATGTCACTGTCTCGTCCGTTCTCTAATTTGAAGTCTTGGCACATTTTTTGGATTACATCCACTTGACTCATGTACCACGTGTTGTCAATTTTTGAGAAATTTATTCCCAAGAATCTATTTAATAAAGGAAGTTTCTTGACTTTGTATTTTCCTAGAAGTGATGTTTCTATTTCTTTATAAACTTTTTTACTTGTACTTCCCAAAATGAAGTCATCTACATAGACCATAATAATTGACAAGTCATCATTTGTCTTCTTGACGAATACACATGACTCAACATGCGCTTCCTTGAACCCAAGGTCATCTGTGATGTACTTCCCAAAGGTTCCGCGCCACATTCTTGATGCCTGCTTTAAGCCGTAGACGCACTTTTTCAGCTTCCAGACTTGATTTTCCTTGCCCTTTGGCATTTTGAATCCCTTTGGGGGGTATATGTATACTGGCTTGTCTATCTGTGAGTGCAGGAAAGCAGTTGGTACATCAAATTGGCCCATCTCCATGTCCATTTGTAACATGATTGTTACCACCATTCTGGTGATGGATAGGTCAAGTGTGGCTGCAAAAGCAAGGGAGTAATGTATGCCCTTTCGTTGTTTACTACCGTTAACAGTCATTCTCGCCTTGTGTCTGCCATCCCATTTTACTTCCATAACCCAGTTTGGAAATAAAACCTCTGCATCCTTTGGTGTTTCTACTATTTCATACACACCCAAGTCTGCAAAAGATTTGAACTCAGAGTCACGCGCCTTGCCAAACTCGATTGGGTTAATCCCCATAGCTTCATCATAACTCATTGTGTCACGGGCAAGGTAAAGATATACTTCCTCATACTCTGATTCTTCTTGTAAGCTGTAGACAGGGTTCATGTTCCTGGTTTTTCTTTTTTGATCCGGGTCAAAATCCTTCATCATCTTTCTAATCCCTGGTGTGGTCCAGTCCATGCCACTATCTTCAGTCTCACTGCCACTCATTCTGTGTTTCTTAGACTCAGGCGACGAAGCAAGACTCTCCTCGTCCTCTGTGTCTGTATCTTTCTCTTTTTTGATATGCATTTTATTTATCTTGTTATCACAGTTGTTGTTGTTCTGTGTATTGATTTCAAATTCTACATCTCTTGGCTTTGAGCTGTGTTCCTGTTCTTCAAAGTCCAAGTCCTTAATGTCTGTTATTCCCCCTGGGACCATGTGTTCTATCACGATGTCCGCCGCCTTTTTGATTTTATAGGGAAATATAGACTCCATAAAAATGGCATTGCATGTCGAGATGATCTTGTGGTTATCTAGCCTCATCAAACGCCATGCTTTTCTCTCAAGATCGTACCCTACCATAATACATTTGACCCCTCTTGGCTCAAATTTCCATCTTTTCTCCTTTGGTATTTGTGCAAACGCAAGACACCCCCATGTTCTTAGTCTACTAAGATCTGGTGTTCGGCCAGTCCAAAGTTCCCATGGAGTCTTGTGTCCCAAACACTTTTTTGGTGTAAGGTTATGTACGACATTGGCCGCTAGAATGGCTTCACCCCAGAGCTTAGAGGGTGCATTGCTTTGGTTAAGCATGCAATTAGCTGTCTCAGTTAGAATTCCAATGGCTCTTTCTGCATATCCATTCTGGCCATGTTCATAATCTGTACATTGTTCGGTATGTACGCCATCCTCTTTCAATTTTCCTCGGAAATTCTTTCCCAGGAATTCTTTTGCGTTGTCTGATCTGACAACCTTCATTTTCTTGTTTAATAAATTCTCTGAAGTTGTCTTATAATCCTTTAAGTGTGTGCTCACCTCACTCTTGTTCTTGAGCAATCGCGCATCAATGTGCCATGTTGCCTCATCAACCATGACCGAGAAATATTTGCTACCGCCTCCTGAGGTTACTCTCATCTTGCCGGAAGTGTCACAGTGCGTTCTATCTAATGGTTCAGTCACCGTTGTTGAGCTTCTCTTCGGTTTCGCTGCTCTTCTAATCTTGGACTCTGCACATACTGTGCAATTCTTTAGCACCTGCTCTAATGCCTTGTCTGAGATGCCTTTTACAAATTTGTCCCTAATGGCATTTTTAATTTCCAAAGGACTTGCGTGACCCAACCTTTGGTGAATCAATTGCAATGCTGGCAACTTTATTCTCTTTGGTTTTAAATTTTTTCCTGGCTCGGTGTCACGATTGACAATTAAATTTACTGATTCCTCATCAGTTCCACTTAGTTTGTTTAGGGGAAACTGGTATAAATCCCCTCTTCTTTTTGCCTGAATTACGGTTTTCCATTTCTTTTTTTCTCTCATTTGGATCTTACATTCCTTGGCATCGAAAAGTACACGTGCACCCTTGTCACAGACTTTCGCAACAGACACTAACAGAACGTTGCTTGCAACATCATCTGTGTATATGACATCTTTTATGAAGTGTTGTTGTGATTTAGCTTCACCCATGGTA